>CAYZQB010000040.1:17714-21200 GCA_964480395.1 uncultured Planctomycetia bacterium | reverse complement strand
AAATCGAAATTACCAAGGGTTGGGTGATGGCATCGTTTTCATTTCATGGCTTCCGTACCAGATTTCAACGCGCGATTCAAGAGCAGTGTTGCTGCTGCTTTCGGACACATTCTTCGACGACCCGCCGGGTGCAATCCTAAACGAGAATTCCGCATCGTTCTGCCCTGCATTAATCGCCATTTTCGCGGGTTTACATCGTCCGCCCTTAATCACAGGAATCAACGTAATAAAGGTGTTTTTCGAATGGATAACAAATGAATCAGGGTCGTTTTCGTTACCTTTTTTAACCTGAACAAGCAGATTGAGTGTGCCTGAAGTGCCGGTTTTCAGCGATAGATAAATATTTACCCAGAGCCGGAATTCTTCAGGAATATCAACAAGTTGCTGGTCAATAGAGCTTCTGGACACAGTAACACTGATATTTTCCATTTTCTTTATATTTTTCAGGCTCTCAGCAAGTTGCGGAAACTGATATTGCGATGACTCCTGATATTGCGATGGCTCCTGATATTGCGATGGCTCCTGATATTGCGATGGCTCCTGATATTGCGATGGTTCTTGATATTGCGATGGTTCTTGATATTGCGATGGTTCTTGATATTGTGAAGGCTCCTGTTCTTGATTGACTGGCAGCGGAGAAGTAATGTTTGGAAAGTCTAATCCTTTCAAGCTTGTCGGATTGATAGGAATAGGTGAAGTAGAATGTTGAATAAAATCGTTTCGCTTACGGTCATTTTTCCGATTTCTACCTTTATTATCAGAATTCTGCTGCACCGGTATGCTTCTATCAGTATCAATCGGAATCGCAGTAATAACAGCACGTTGTGCATTAGATTTCGCTGCTTCACGATTAGATCTCAGATTATGCGAAGTTGCATTGCGTGAAAGATTATCCGCGATTAGAGATTTTGCGCTTTCGACATCCGAAGTGAAAGAATAAAACACGCTGATGCCAAGTTCCTGAATCAAATTAATTATATCGTTGCGAACATTGCAGAGAACGATGATACCGTTTTTTGCGCTGATATAATCGGAAAGATCAATAAGCTGAGTGAATCCACTTGAATTGACAAAATCAATACCTTCAAAATCAAGGATAAGCCGGATAAACCCCATATCATCAATAAGCGTCCGAAGGGTTTTCGCAAACCTCTCAGCAGTTGTAACGTCAATAATTCCTTCAAGCCGGGCATGTGCTGTTTTCGGAAGCTTGGCAACATGCACAACCTGAAAATTCAATTCTGCCACAAAATACTCCTTTATACTCAAAGTTGATTATACATAAATCTAAGGCAATCAAAAATCATTTATATGTAAAAGCAAAAAATAATTTTACTACGCTAAACTTCACTGCTGAAATCATTGAAACTCATTGCATCAAAACTACATTTGTCATTTTTTTTAACAGAATAATTTGCATCCTGCTTATAAATTGAATGACTCAATATGTTTCAAAACCCGCTTCAATCCTTCCTTGAAATCTATATCGGCATTGAAACCCAGAATATCCAGAGCTTTTGAAATATCCGCATATGAATGCTTTATTTCGCCGATTCTTTCTGGCTGATACGATATTTTTGCGGTTTTACCCGTTAAATCCTGCAGGATTTTCACGAGTTCGTTGATACTGAGCTTTAATCCGCTACCAATATTGCATAACGCAGTTTTTATTTCGCCTGATAATAATTTCTCAAATGCTAGCAAATTCGCGGTTACAACATTGTCAATGTAAATAAAATCGCGCGTTTGCTCGCCATCTCCATAAATTTCTATCGGTCGGTCAGTAATGATTCGGTTTATAAACTTCACAATCACAGCCGAGTAAAAACTTTCCGGATTCTGCCTAGGACCGAAAACATTCATGTATCGCAGATTCACGGTCGGTAAATCGTAAATCTGTGCGTAGAGGGTAAGGTAATATTCCGATGCAAGCTTGGCGGCAGCGTAGGGAGACAAGGGTTCAGGTAATAGGTTCTCATGCACAGGCAGTATTTTGCTGTCCCCGTAAATCGCTGATGAACTCGAAAACACAAACGCTTTGACGTGCTGAAGTCGCGCAGTTTCAAGCAGATTGAGAGTGCCAGTAAAATTGACGTTCGTAGATTCAATCGGCTCCTGAATTGTCTGTACAACGAAGGGCATCGCTGCCAGATGAAACACAGCATCAATATCCTGCATAGCAGCTGCAACCACTTGATAATCGGTAATTGTGCCCTCAATAAATTCGACCTTATCCCTGAAAAGTGCGATGTTTTCAAGGTTTCCGCTTGATAAATCGTCGATAATTCGCACAGAATGTCCCAAATTTACAAGCTTTTCCACAATATGTGAGCCGATGAAACCAGCACCACCGGTAACCAGACACCTTTGTTTCATAAAACCTCATTAAATTATTTTCACTATCTTACATGTTAAATCAATTGTATTAAATTTATCGGCATTCGACGTTAGAAAGTTATAAATCTGACATTATTCGGGTTTAGTCTGCAAAGCATCTTTCAACATTTTCTTAACATTCTCAACGTATTTTCCATCTTTCCATTTGTCGAGATATGCTTTCAATTTCACGACACCCGTTTCTTTCGTGCCGAATTGATAATGTGCAAACGCATTCACATAAAAATATTGCTCATACAAGCGATATTTGAAACCGCTAGTCGAATCACCGTAAAAACTCACCGCCCGGTCAGACCAGAGAATCAAGTCGGCATGGCGTTTTTGCTGCTCCAAAAGCGACAGAAGCATGGAATAATCAGACGGGAAAGTTCGCTTAATGTTTAGCACTATGATAAATTCAGCAATTGCCTTGTCCGCAGCATCCTTTTTCATGAAATCAAACGCCTTGGTCAACGCCTCGCTGTACTCCTTCTCAAGCGTTTTCTGAATTTCCTCAGCTTTCGCATATTTTTCCTGATATTTCCCAAAACCCTGAGTCAACTGCATAAACGCGCTAAAATATTTGTCAGCAACCCATTTTCGCTCCGGATTTTTGTGAAACATTTCAGCAGTTTCGTACAAATTTTCAAACACTCCAGTATTGCCGCGAAGCTGAGAAATCGGTATTTCCACCGGCTTGTTTAAAAAATCAGCAAGCTCCGACTCAAGCGTTTTCTTCATTTTAATTGATTTCTCCCGCGAATCCTTGAATTTGTCAGCGTTTTCCGAAACTTTGATGAATGTATCGAAGTATTTGATGGCAACCCAGCGCACATACAGAATCGGAATCTGGCTCCACATTTGCCCAAGCTCATAGAAAGCTTCGGGTAAATCCTCGGCTGCGATTAAATACCAGTCCTGTGCACCATCAAAACGCTTCAAATTCTCAAGTGAGCGACCTATCCAGAGGGCAGTATCTGTCGAGTTGCTGTGTCTGAAGTTGAGCAAGAATTTCTCGTAAGCATAATCGTAATTTTTTGCATAATAATATTTCTTGCCGTCCTCAAACGAGCTTTTTATCATGCTTTCAGCAACATCCAGATACGTTTG
>CAYZQB010000040.1:0-17614 GCA_964480395.1 uncultured Planctomycetia bacterium | reverse complement strand
TCAGATTCCGCTGCGATGATGAACCAATTCTCCGCATCCTCAAGTTCTTCCAAGTCTGTCCGATTTGTTGATTCAGCATTCTCTTTATGTTCCCAGATGCTCATCAAGCATTTGCCGATAAAATAAGCGGTTTCAGGTGATTCATTGGTTTTGTAGCTCAGCAAAAACGCATCATACGCTTCCTTGAATTTTTCGTTCTTGAGAAACTCCGTTCCTTCAGCAAAATATTTTTGTTTTAACGCATCCAAAGTCCCCAGCAATGTTCTTGCCTTGGTTTCAAGCAGTTTCACGTCAGACTCGCTGCTGCCCTTCAGCATTTCCAGCAATCTACTCAACGCCCAGTATGCGCGCCATCGTTTGTCCGGCACGTTTTCCAGCATCTCAGCCAGGTCGAAATACGCATGTAGGATTATTTCACTGCCGTGAATTGTCTGCAGATACCAGTCCTCAGCATTGGGTATATCAATGATTTCACGGTATGCACCCGCAATTATATAGGCGGTTCTGGCATCAGCACGAAATTTGTAGCATTCTTCTAAGTTTTCGATTGCCGTCTTGAAATCACCTGCTTCGTAAGCGTTTTTACCGGTTTTGAGTTTGTCATTGAAATAATCAAGGATAGTATTGTAATTTGCCCGTGATTTCTCAGGGATTCTATCATTATTTATGCCAGATGATTTCACAAGCTCAAGAAACTCCTTGTACGCTGCGAATGCTTTCGGTTTCTTACCTTCAACCTCGATTAGCATGTCAGCAATGGCGAGATATGCAGGAAAAATCAGCAGTTTCGACGAGCTTGCAGATTTGTAAAGCGATTGAGCTTTGGTGAAATCACGTTCTGAACGACACAACTCACCGAGAATGAAATCGTATGCAGAATTTTTGAAGTCAGCGGACAACAGTTCAACCATTTGCTTTGTTGCAGCAATATCAGCAGATTCAAACGTTTTATCCTCAAGTTCCTTTTCGACTTTATCCAACAAAGCATCTGTTTTCTTGGATAATTCTATAAAAGCTGCGTTTTTCTCGATGTAAATCAGCGAATTTTTCAGCATTCTAATGACAATCCGTGATAAATGCTTGAATTCATCGGTCTTTGAAAGCACAGCACCTGCATTGAATATCGCATAATGAAACATCGAATCCGCTTTTGATGCCCTGAAATACAGGTTAAACGCTTCGACGTGTTTGTTCTGAAGTTCGTTCAATTGTGCCATGATGAATGATATCGCTGATGAATCTGAACCTTCAAGCATGATTTCGACCGAGATTTCATCCAATTTCGCAAGATGAAGCTTCAGCTGCTCTGAATCCTCAATGCTGGCATTCTTTGACAGGATTACAGCAACTTTTTTACGCAAATCCTTCACCTGTGCCAAATCCTTGAAAGATTCCGTTAACTCCATGTATGTCTTCAGGTACAACATATCCAGCCCGACTTCACTGTCTTTCTCGCTTAGAACCTGTGCAATTTCATAAAAAGCCTGTGGATATTTCTCAGCACTAATTAAAAACCATCGGATGGCGCTGTCAATGTTGTTCTGCTTCACACCCAGCCGACCCAGCCAGAACGCATCGAACGGACTTTTTACCGCACTGTATGACATGTTGAATAATTTCGCTGCCTCGTCAAACTTTCCTTCTCTATACGCTTCAATCCCTTGCAAAACCACGATATAATTGAAAAGCCAGCGATTAACAGTCCCAAGTTTTGCTAATTGCTTGGTTATTTCGTCATTGTCGTTGGAAAGTTCGGCAATTTCTGTTTCAAGCTTGGAAATATCGTCCTTAGAACCGGTTTTTCGCAATTTTTCACACTTTATCTTTTTTTCAGCAAGCTTCTCAGCATTGGCTGAAACCGTGTTCTCATAAGGTTTGAGCGTCCAGGTGCGATATTTTTTAATACTGTCAAGCATGACGCTTACATCAGCATTTTGCTCCCAATTCGCATAATCGTTATACCATTTTGCATGTTCATTTCGCCAGAGATACAGGAATTTACTGCGATAAAGCGATGCCAGCGCAGCATTGTTGGCATCAATATTTTCCAGCGACAAATAATTCTCAAACGACTCAATCGCAACATTAATCTTCAATTGCCAGCTCTCTTCGTCGTTTACGCTCACAAGCAGGTCTGCCCAGCGTTGATACAGGATCGACCGATTCTGCCAGTACAGAAATTTCGAGTCGCCGAAACGCACAAAAACCTCGTTGTGTTCATCCGCTTTCTCGAAAAGTCGTGTAATTTCTCGGATTTGCTCAGTGATTTCATCGGGATTCCGCGTATTCTGCAATTTTCGCAGTCCATACGACGCCCAGAGCAGGCAGGTTTGCGAGCATTCCAGATTCAGCGTAGGCCATTCTTCCTCATCCTGCGTACATTCCAGAAGTGCTGCATATTCCTTCTCCCAAAGCTGCTGCGCTCCCAACGTTTTGAAATAATCCGCCAGCCAGCGTCTCGCGGGTGCCCAATCAGGATAAATCTCCTTGGCAGTCAAGTAAAACGGCAAAAGTTTCATCACATTGATGTCAGGAAATTCCGCGATGTACTCCAAAACGAATTCATAAAGCTCATCACGCACAAACTTCGAAAGCTGTAACGCGCGCGCCAGCAAATCATTCACTTCCGCCTGATTTTCCTCGGTTATGCTCTCGCTTTGTAGATATGCACTCCAAACCTCAAAATAAAATTGACCGAGTACATCAGTGATTTTCGCACCGATAATTTCGGTTTTGTTTTCAGGCATAATGTTGTAAGACCGGCGCAGGGAAAGCTCCGCAAGGTCAGTATTTTTCAAGGCACGCTGACCGTAGCCGCGATAATAAAACAAATCAGCAATCGTCTGCTTAAGCTGTTGATTGTCCTCATCAATTTTTAACGCAGCAACAAAATTATTCTCAATATCCTGAATACTGTCGCGATAAACATTGTTTTCCTCGAAAAATGCGCGTTCAAGCTCCCAAATCGGTATAAATTTCGCACGTTCAACAACGCTGCGCTGCTTGTCCTCAGGTAATGCGCGATATTCCTTGGTGAACTTGTTTATTATATCATCAAGCTTGAACATGGCAAAGCTGTAACGTATTCGGCTCCGCATTATCTGTGCGGAATAATTGTCCTTGTCGAGTTCGATAGCGCGTTTCAGCAAATTCAACGCTTCTGTCCACTGGTTTTTCTGCTGCGGAAACAAGCTTTTCAAGTACAAAACATTCGAGATGAGCTGAGGATTTGTATATTCCACAGAATTGCTCAATGCGATAATCTTGTCGTAAATTCGTGTTGCATCTTCCGGCAGATTCTGCACAAAATGGAACAAAAGCGCACGTCGCAGAAGGATTTCGGAGCGTTGATACGGCGTTATGTCTGTCAGCGTCATATCGAGAAGCTGCATCGATAATTTACCAGCATCAATCGACTTTGCAATTTTTTTATGATATTTCTCACTTTCAACAAGCAGTAAATCAGCTGAGGTAAGAAGTTTCGTGATTTTAACGTCTTTATTCTGCTCAGCATCCTGCTTTGTCAAATATTTTAGATATTGGTCGAGTTCATCGTCAAAACCCTTGAAATCTTCTCGAATACATGATGCCAGAAAACGTGCTAAGACAGAATCATACAGGTAAATATTACTGCCGAGACTGTTGTATTTAATTAATTTCCGCAACTCAGATGTCAAAAGTTTCGGGTGGAACAACAGTTTTGCGGGTTTGTCAATCTCAAAAGACAACCCCGATGACATGTAAACGAAGCCGGCAGCATCATCTTCGTTCGGCAGCATAGGCAGAATAGATTCAAAGATACACGAATATTTTCCAGCAGATGTTATGCTTTTGTATGTTTCCTGCTCCAGGGATGCCGTCAATTCCTTGTGTTTTGCGAATAATTCAGCAAGTTTCACCTTCTTCAGCACAAAGGTCTGCTTATCTTTTTCATGCGGTAAATTGAGTGAAGCTCTTCGAACTTCAGCATCCCAGAGCCGAATAATCTCATGTATTTTCAAAATAATATCAAGTTCAATGAATTTCTGAATGTTTACATTGCCAGAATCGACTTTCTGTTTGCTTTTTGCATCGATAAAATCTGTAAACTGCACCTTGAATTCCTTGTGATATTCCTCAAAACGCTGCGGATTGTTGGTTTCAGGGGCTTTTTTGAATGCAATTTTGGCAAGATGCGCACATGCAAATCCTTGATATTCTTTGTTATTTTTCAGCGATAGCATCAAACTCTCGGTAGATAACCATGTCCCCTGAGTCAGAAGCGACGTCAGCAGCAGCACAATCGCAAACGCAGAACCCATCAGACCGAAAACCATGCCGATTTTGAACCTCAGCTTGGAAATATACGCATAAACGCAGATAATAACAGCAATCCCAGCAAGAAACGCTGTCGAATTCACCCGCTCACTCAGCTCATGCGAAATCGCGCTTAGAACCAGGAAAATCAGCATCCCTATCGACCAATAAAGCACCGTGAGTTTCTGGCTGATGTTTTCGAGTTTGGCTTTTTTGCGGAAAAACGGTCGCATGCTGAGAACGATAAAAAACAATGTTAAAACACAGATTACGCTAAAACCAACTTTGCCCGTCGATGTTCCGGCAAAAGTGCTGAGCCGATTGCCAAACGGAAACAGAAAAAACGCTGCTCCCTCACCCAGATGCATCGCCGGCATCATCGCATTCAAACCGCCAAAAAACTTGAAATTTATCAAATCACCAAGAAAAACCTGCTCAAGTATGAAAAGTGCAAAGAAAATTGCAAAGCCAGCAAGTACGATGCGTTTGGATTCACGCTTTTTCGGTGTTTGCGCAGCCATGTCAACGGGCAGCAACTGATGCAAAAATACTATGAATGCAAAAGCGATTGCTCCAACCTGCATAAAAAGGGCGGAAATGAGAAGTGCGAGATAACTCAGGAATTTTAGGCGGGTTTTTATATTCAGCGTGAGAACAATCGCAAGCAATCCGAAAAACATTGCAGGTACAATCGAGAATGCTGCCTGAACCTTGAATATCACAATCAAGAACGGATTCGCAGCAATTAATCCCGTAATAATCAATGCAGGGGCGAATTTTCTGACACCGGAAATGTTAAGGATAAAAACCACAATGCCAGCGAGTAAAAACGCTCGCAGAATGAAATCGAACTTGAAACTATCAAAAAAAACACCGCTGAAAAAGTTCTGTTCAGTCGGCTCAAGCCCTTGCACCAGAACACCTTCACCAATATCTCCGAAATCTCTCAAATCTTTTGCATTCTCAATCGTTCCCGAATAGGCAAAGAATACACCCAGCAGACTCGCAAGGATGAATACTACAACATAAACGTAGGCGGTTTTCAGCACGTTTGCCTGAGAATTTATCGTATTCATATTATTTCTTCCGTATGTTAATATCAAAATACAAAACAATCCCATCATCTGAATGTTTTTGCGATGTGAGATTGTCAGTAATTGGAAATTGTATCAATATCATAAACATTATAACTTGTTTGTTTCTTATATTTATAAGATTGCTGGTATTGTTTCAAAAATAATTATGTAATTTACGCTGAGTTTGATTATTCTAACAGTAAAGTATGTTCATTGTGCAACTTTGAGAAAAAGATGAAAAAACTCCAAAAACATGCAACTACTCGATTTTATATTATCTCGTGCTTGCTCCTTGTGATTCTGTCTATTAACACCGGCAGTGCTCAGGGCAACATGCTTAATCCCGTCGAAATCATGTCAAGCATGATATTTTCGGTACAAAGACTGCCCAACGGTAATTCCTTGTTTACGGTTTGTTATTCGGTCAGCGATATTGAGATTGTTGAGGTTGATGAGTTCGGCAAGAAAGTCTGGAATTATGAAGGCGATCTGGCATGGGCACATGCTGCGAATTGGTGCTGCAAAACTGATACCGTTCTGATTGCGGACACCAGCAACGACAGAGTTATCGAAGTCAACAGAGATAAGGAAATAATCTGGACATACGACATCAATATCAAGTATCCCAACGATGCTGACCGCCTTGACAACGGTAACACACTCATAACTGCGCGTGATTCGGATAAAATTATCGAAGTAACACCCGGCAAGCGTGTTGTCTGGGAATATTCGGGCGTTAAGGGACCGCATAACGCCGACCGGCTTGAAAACGGCAACACAATTATCGCGAATTCAATGGATAACAGGATTTTGGAGGTTGACAAAGCTGGCAAAGTGGTTTGGAAATACGAAGGCAAGCTCTTTTGGCCCCGCGATGCAGACCGGCTTGAGAACGGCAACACATTAATTTCCGATTCACGGCACAGACGTGTCATCGAAGTTGACAAAAATGGAAAGATTGTCTGGAAAATCGAAAATCTGCCCAGTGTTTACGATGTTGACCGACTCGAAAACGGCAACACGTTGATTTCTGCGGATTTGAAGCCCGGACAGGTTATCGAGGTAGATAAAAATGGCAGAATCGTCTGGCGATGGATTTCGTCAAATCTGATGAAGAAAAACGGATTCCAGTACAATCCAAGCGAACGTACATCATTTCTTCGGCAGAGAATCAGCGATTTATTGCAGACTGTGAATGTTCTGCATATTGCCGATAAAGAACTCAATCAGATACAACAACTGCTGAATCTCGCTCGAAAAGCACTGTTCGACCGGCATTATAACCTTAATAGAAAATTGGTTGTGGAATGCTTGATGCAGCTTGAGGAATTGGTTCTAAAGCATCAGAAATGCGAAAAAGGTACAATCAATGGTAAGATTCTCGATGCAAAAACTCGAAAACCCGTGGCTAATGCGCAGGTTTTTCTGTTCGGCACGATTTATATTGCTGAAACCGACGAAAATGGCAGCTTCAATTTGCCGTTTATACCGATTCTGAACGCTGGTTACACGTTAATCATCCGCAAAGACAGCTATTTCGAGAAACAGATTGGCAACCTAATACCTAATCTACCATACATAAAGAGTGTCGATAAAACGTATTTGCTCGACAAATCGACAACGGAAGCGAATTATCGAAACGAAGTTTTAACAGTCAATGTGGCGTTTCTTGCGGAACATCTGCAAAAAGATAATTTTTCGCTAAATTCCATAAAACTTGAAATACCCGAGAAATATCCTTCAAAAATCCAGCATTATCTGGAATTTAAATGCGTAAATGAAAACGAATCGAAGTACCTGCATGCGTTGGCGTCCGAAGTTGGCGAAAAAATTAATGCTGAGGAAATCACACAAACCGATGTTATTGTTCTTGCTGCACTGAAAATACTGCGTCAAACAACTTTTGTCAATGTACCGACAGCAAGCATAATCGACGATGTAACAAGCAGCGATTGGCAGCGGTACAACGGCAGCTTCGGCGACAGCTACAATACGTCAATAATAGGAAATGCTTCAGGGAAAAAATATGCATTTTCCGATTCCCACCTTTTCGTACGCCGATTCATTGATTTACTCCAAATTCTCAACATTCCAGCACGTCTTGCATGGGTGAAATCCTATCCGATAATCCAATGGTGGGCGAAAACAGCGGCTTCCGCTACAGCGAAATCTGCGGATCCTGACGGTCGATGGATAAATACTGATGCAATCCTGATGCTCAGCGAGGGTGATGCCGAATCCTGGAACTCGAAAAACCTTCACAACGTACCGACAGAAGATATTACATTGGTTAGCACACTTGATGAATTCCCTGTTTATTTGGGCTGGAAAGCCGATTTTAGCGGACTTTGGACACAAAACTACGAAACTGAAGCGTTTTTCCTGCACAATAATGAGGAGTTGTTGGACGCGAGATACAGCATCGCGAACTTTGAGAAAAGGGGCATAATCGCTGGCAGAATTGAGAATTTTACGACGATGGATAATGCGTCGGTTTTCAGCATTTATAAGCAGAATTATGAGGTGTACGACCTCGGCGTGAATTTGTCGCTTGCTAACAAAACGACTAAAACACCAATAAAATTCTACGTTCCTGTACCAACGGATACCGAATTCACGAAGATTCTGGATGTCAAATTCTTCTGCAATCATAAATCATGGATAAAAAGCATCGAAACCATTGAGAAGACGAATTCTGCTACCGCCGAGAAAATCACTCTAAAAGTCATAACCATCCAACCCAAATAACACAGCGTTCTTTTACAAACACTATAAAATTATTTAAAGTTAAATTTTATTGCATTTGAAATATGTCCTTGTATGTATTATAATCTGATATACTCGTGTCAAGGAGGTTGGTCATGGGAGAATTAATTCATAACGATAAATCAAAGTTTAAAGAAGCAATTCTTTATATTGTGGATAACTTTCCAAACAAAAATTTGAATAAAACAAAACTATATAAAGTTCTTTTTTTGGCAGATTTTGCATATTTTAAACAGTATGGTAAATCAATTACTAATACATTTTATTTACATCATAGACACGGACCAGTTCCTGAAATCGGTGAAAATATCCTCAATGAAATGAATGATCAAGATTTGGAAATCAGTCGTATTTTAGATGATTCATTCATAGAATACAGATTTAAAAATCTGAGAAATCCAGACAAACAGATGTTTGAAGAAAATGAACTCAATTTTATTAATCGCTATATGAAATTCTGCGGTGATAAAACCGCAATAAAACTTTCAGAAGTAACACACAAAATGGATTTGTATAAGCTTACAAAACAGGGAGAAAGAATTCCTTATGCACTTGTTTTTTACGATGTCGAAGATGATTTAATAGATGATGAAGAGCTAGATGAAATTGAAAAAGAGATTCTATTTTCTGATGAAATGCTCACGGATATAAGGAAATTTACCAGTGAACAACAGATTTAGTGAGTTTTATAATCCTAGATTTATGTCAGAATGTGACAAACTGTACAAGAAACAGTTTAAAAAAGTATGCAATAAAGAAAAATTTTCTGATGAAGTTGATGCTGCTAAGATCATTATTACCAATTATGCATTAACCAAAGGAAAAGTTATTGACTATTCAGGAAGTATTGTAACCCCACCACAATTCGAAATACGCAAATACAGATACAATTCTGAAATACTAAGGCTTGGTTCAAGACAGGCTTATAGATTTGTTGCATTGATTGATAAAGTTAAAGAGACAATCATTTTTTTGACTGTTTATACAAAAAAGGTTAAAAATGATGTAACAATGGCTGAGATAAAAAAACTTGTTGACGAACTTCCTGAAGAATGACAGTTCCTTTTTTTCTCTGTGGTCTCATTGTCTCTGTGGCAAAAAAAAAACTGGATTCCCGTTTTCAAGGGAATGACAAATCATTAAACTTTTATTACGCAGTACTAGTATTCTTCGGATTCGTCGTCGTCGATGTCCTGGGGTCGAATTATCCATCGAAAGCCGACCTGCTTGAACCCGCGCAAAGGATTCATCGCGATTCTGCGTGTTGTCGTTCCCGGACCACCCAAAATCTCGCCTGAACCCCGACAAACAAAGAGCGACCACTGATTATTATCGCCATGCGCAAAAAATTCAAACACATCCACCGGTTCCGGATCGCCGTTCGTCGTTTCCTGATAAACCTGCAGTGGAAGCGGCATCTGGCTTTGGAATCTGCTGTAATAAATCTCATTGGGATTGAATCTATCTTTGGTCCATTGCCAGCCGAAGCCCACGAGCATTTCAAGCCGATTTTCCGGGTCATCATTGACCTTTCTTGAAGTATCCTTCAGCAATTTCTTATATCTGACCGCGTCCTGGAAGTAAAAACCTTCGAGTGAGCGCGACTGATTACCGAAAAATGCTGAGAAATCCTTAACCGGATCGCGAAAATCTTCAGCATTTACAGGTTGGTGATGCTCCGGCTCCCATGGGAACAGACTTTTATCGTAAATATTGACAGTCATTTTGAAATCAGGCGTTATTTCATAACCATCCTGAGGCCAGGAAGCAGCGCGTTCGTACTCGCCCTCGCTTGGCAGTGTAACAATAAACTCGTCCTCGATAATCTGTGTAAGCCAGCTCGTATATGCAATTGCTTCAAATAGAGTTATACCCCACAGAGGTTTCTGCCCCCAAGGCACTTGAGCAACTTTCATGCTGTGTTTTTTCAAACCCTTGAAACCCTTGACATTAGCGGTTTTTTTCTTCGAGACATCGCCTCTTGTTTTCCAAAAACGAGGGAAAAATATATCTCGTACTCGCAACGTCTGTCCAGGTTCAAGAACCGAAACTTCGTTCCTGATACGTGCCAGCATCTGATAAAGCTCGATATCTGCGGGATTGTGCACAATTTGTTCGCGCAGCTTCGGGTCGCTGTTATTCGTATAAAACTCCATCAAAATACTTCGAAGTTTATCAAGATATTGAATGAAATTGTCACGGAAATTGAGGAATCCGCCATCACGCTCAACAATCGTTGTCGTTACTTCCTCGACTTCCTCGTTAGAATAGAATGCGGGATAAAATATTCTAAATCCTTTGTAAACGTATTCACAAGCATCGCAAACAAGCTTTTCGGTGTGAGTTGGGTCTTTGGAAAAACTCAATCTTTCCTCGCCGTCACCTTCACGCTTGAACGGAAGTTTACACAATCGGTAAATCTCAAACCTATATGACCTGATTAGTGCTTGTATTGCATTATCGCAGTCGCCGTAGAACTCGCTCCAGCTTTTTTCCGTTCCGCTGTAAACACTTATATCATCATTCGTCAGCATCTTATAAAAAACCGTCCCGATACGTGCTGTTTCCCAAGCATGTTCCCATAATTCAGGCAGTTCGACGAAATATTCCTGTTCAGCATCAATATGTTCGGGTACGGGTGCATCTAGAAAATCAAGATATTCTTGATTTGTAACCATAGCCCGACTCATATGAAAATGAGGTACTGTTACCCATCTTGCTGGCGTTGGATGAATCACTGACCCTGTACCAAGGTTCTTTTCATTGTCCACCTGTTTGATATAATCTCTAAGCTTGTCATATTTTGCACCGAGACAAAACACCGAGCTTGGGAATTCCACGGCATTATCAAAGAATTGCTCGTTAGAGATGTTGTTACCTTTTAGCATAATCAAAAACTCCGGTTTATAAATAAATATCGTTTAGTTATATGTTATCTTTTTTCAATAATGTATGCACATGAAATTTTTTTGACTGTTTTTCGCAGCAAAAGAACTAAATCCATAAAAATAATTTTTGAAAATTAACATAATTCTTTCATAATCTTGTTGATTTATTTTCATGAGTGGTATAGAGTTTGCTGTTTTCCGATTTCGGAATTTTAAAAATACGGAGTAAACGATGAAAGTTAAGGCGTCTGTACGCAGAATCTGCGAAAATTGCAAAATCATTAAACGACACGGAGTTGTTCATGTGATTTGCACCAATCCCAGACATAAACAAAGACAGGGATAATGCAGACCCTCTGCTTTTACTCACAACATTGGCAATAGGTTTAATTACTCTTGATTCCTTCTGACAGTGCTGCGAGAAAAAGCGGATTTACCTTTTAAGTCTGAAATACAAATATAAATCATCAAAAAGAGTCGAAATTAAATATAGAAGGAGTGATATATGCCTCGTATTGTGGGTATTGACATACCAAACGAAAAAAAAGTATGGATCAGCTTGAGCTATATTCAAGGTATCGGGCGCACAACATCCATTAAAATGCTCAAAGAATTGGGCATTGATGGCGACAAACGCTCGAAGGAACTGACTGAAGATGAGGTTAAAAGTATCGCTGAGTATATTGAAAACAGCCTGGTGGTCGAAGGTCAGCTTCGCCGAATGGTTTCACAAAATATCGAACGACTCAGAAAAATTCGCTGCTACCGCGGCACACGTCACAGACAGGGCTTGCCTGTCAGAGGACAGAGAACTCGCTCGAACGCACGTACCCGTAAAGGTCCCAAGAAGACAGTTGCTGGTAAACGTTCAGTAAAGGGAGCAAAATAAATAGTTAACCGGTTTTGAACCGAATGGAGTTGAAATCCTGTGATTTTGACGAGGTTCAAGGAGTAAAAATGGCAAAGAAAAAAATCAAGAAGAATGTTCCACGAGCAATCGTACACATCAAATCAACTTTCAACAACACTGTAATCACGATAACTGATATGACTGGCGATGCGATTTGTTGGTCATCAGCGGGGTCGATTGGTTATAAAGGTTCGAGAAAATCGACACCTTTTGCCGCTCAAAAAGCCGCTGAAGCCGCCGGCAAAGAAGCGATGAAAAAATTCGGTGTTCGTGAAATTGAAGTCCGCGTCAAGGGTCCTGGTGCCGGCAGAGAATCTGCGATTCGTACGCTTGCGCAAGTCGGGCTTGATATTAAAGGCATCGAGGATGTTACACCTCTTGCCCACAACGGGTGCCGACCGAAAAAACGCAGGCGTGTATAATTAAAAATTAAACATAGAGGAAAAAATGGGTAGAAACACAGAAGCAAAATGCCGCAGATGCAGGCGCGAAGGACTTAAGCTTCACCTAAAAGGTAAACGCTGCGAATCAGCAAAATGCCCTTTCGAAGGACAGAATACGCGCGCTTATCCTCCGGGGCAACATGGTAAACTCAAGGCAAGAGCAAAACTTTCGACCTATGGCAAAGGTTTGCGGGAAAAACAGAAATTCAAAAGAATTTATGGAATATTAGATAAGCAATTTACGTCTTACTTTAATAAAGCAAATCGCCTCAAAGGTAATACCGCTGATAATCTGCTGCTCCTAATCGAACGCAGACTTGACAACGTTTTGTTTATGATGAGTGTCGCGAATTCACGGTCTCAAGCAAGACAGCTTATCGCACATGGTCATGTTTTCATTAATGGACACAGACTTGATATTCCGTCTTATCTTGTAAAAGCTGGTGATACCATTACTTTTAGAGACAAAGATAAAATTAAAGATAAACTAAAAGAAATTGCTTCGGAAAACAGTTATCGTCCGGTTCCCGGCTGGTTGTCTTTCGATAAAGATACTCTTAAGGGTGAGGTTCTTACTTCGCCATCAATTGATGATATTCAACAACCTCTGCAGATGCAGTTGATTGTGGAAATCGCAAGCAGATAACGGCTTGACCCTGCATTTTCCTGCAACCAAAGCTAAAGACAAAAAGATTGTTTTCGAAACTTTTGTTGTAAGAAAATTAATAAGCCGAAGAAAAAAAATCCTTAAGGAGGCAAAACATTATGCGTATTCGTTGGCGGGACATGGAATTGCCAAATAGGCTGATCGTCGAGCACGATGACGAATATTATGGGAAGTACTTAATTGAGCCTTTTGAACGTGGTTTCGGCACGACAATCGGCAATTCCCTGAGAAGAGTTCTGCTTTCTACAATAGAAGGTACCGCGATAACCAGCATAGTTGTAAAAGCCAAGTCGAAAGATAAAAGCGAGATAGAACCTGTGCTGCACGAGTATTCCGCGGTTGACGGCATTCTTGAAGATTTCACAGACATCGTGCTAAATATCAAGAGAATCAAGGTTAAAAGCGATGCTGAACAGCCCGTTACAATGACCCTTCATGTTGAAGGTGAAGGTGTTGTCAAAGCTGGACAGATCGAAACTCCTTCGGAAGTTGAGATTCTTAATCCAGATTTACTACTTGCTACGATTGTCCACGAGGACAGTGCATTAGAAATTGAATTCACCGTTGAAAGAGGACATGGATACATAACCGCTGATGAAAACGCAGAGCCGGAACGCAAACATGGCGTAATTTATGTTGACAGCTTGTTCTCACCGGTTGAGCGAGTTCGATATAAAACCGAGAATACGCGTGTAGGTAAAATGACCAATTATGATAAATTAATCATGGAAATCTGGACTAATGGAACGGTTACTCCGAAGCTTGCACTTATTGAAGCAACAAAAATCTTGCGTAAGCATCTGAATCCGTTTGTTGCGCTATTCAGCCAAGGTCGTGAAATCCCGTTTGAAACCAAGCCCAAGGATAAAGCGGAATCGGAAAATGAGCAGAACCTTGACGAGCTTTTGAAAAAGAGCATCGATGAATTGAAGCTTCCGAGTCGAGCGCGCAATTGTCTGCAATCGGTTCAGATTATAACAATCGGCGGACTTGTGAGTAAAACTGAAGATGATTTAATGAAGATTCACAATCTGGGCAAAACCAGCTTGGGTGATATCAAGATTAAGCTTGAGGCACTTGGACTCAGCCTGGGCATGGACATCGCGAACGATGAAGGTATGGAGCAGATTCTTCATCAGTATCAGGAAACTCTCGATAGTATCGAAGCTGAAAACGCCGAAAATTCCGACGAATAATTACACAAGTACACAAAAACTCATTTAAAATAATTGAAAAACCCCGCATTAGTGGGGTTTTATTTTGGGGGTGATATCAGCGTATTTGGCTTTCTGCAGAGCGTAAACTTCAAACAGGATAATTATCAGCAAAATCCCAAGAATCATTGGCAGCAAAGTCGTGTGAAGGAGAAATGTCAAGTTGACTCTATCCTGTTTCAATTCACTCTTGCCGATATCGCGATATTTCCGTGCTTTTTTGTTGAGTTCGTCCATTGTCAGCGGCGTATCCGAAGTTTCAACGGTTTCATTACTGAGTTCACGCTGACCTTGCGTCATCAATGACTGTTTGGACGGTACAAAATATCCTGAAAGTAAACTCAGAACCAACATCGCTATCAAAACAAATCCTGCTGTTGACGTAATAAACCGTGAAACCTTTCGCGTTTTCCCGGCGTGTGGAGTTTCGGTATATATCTTTTGGAAATTCAAAAAAGTTACAGCATAGACAATGAAAAACACAAATGTCGAAATTGCGGAAACATTATGTATTATCTTGATAGTCAAAAGATTCTCACAGGCAAAACGCGTCAGAAATGAACTCGATTTCAGCACATCTTTGGTGCTATACCAGAAATATAGTCCTAATCCGCTAATAACGGTAAGCAATAACGCTGAGATGCAAATTGAAATTGCAACAAGTCCCAGAAACCGAAGCTTCATCGCTTTTTGGCATAACATTTCATAACCACGTTTTTCCAGTTGTTTTAAAGCTTCTTTCTCTTTTTTGTCGGCAAGTGATTCTGGTTCCGCTTTATCTTTACTTGATTGATTATCATTTTTTGTTTCATTATTTGTCATTTTATCACCAACTTTTTTTAACGAAATTATTACACACTCAAGGTTATCATAGATCCTCAACTAAACAAATATCAATCACTTTGACCAAGCGATAATTTAGCTCTCGGTTTCAACGTTGGTATCTGTGTTGGTTTCAGCATTTGAGGATTTATCATCCAGTGGATTTTCACCTTCATCAGCATTTTCAGCATCGTTTGCATCTATAACTTCAGGATTATTTATTTCGAGCATTTCGTTTACAATCAGCCGGAATACAATCAATTCAAGCAGAATCCCGCCCAGAATAAATCCTATGAAAATGATAATCGGAATTGCTTCTGTGTGTAAAAACGGCAACCCATACCTGAAGCAAAGCCCTGAAATCATCACTCCTACAGATGACACAATGGCAGAAATGAGTCCGCGTTTTGATCCAAGTTTATAGAGCGATTTATTTATTGATTGTCTCATACTTCAATACTTTAATGTAATCGAGGAAACCACTAATTTACAGCTCTACATTAGGACACAAAAGTAATTTGACCTGTTGGCAATGTCGAAACCTTAAACATAATCGAGGAAACCCCATTTGTCCTCAATTTCGCCATGAACCAAGCCAAGATATGCAGTTTGAAGCTCTTCAGTTATCGGTCCGCGAACACCATCGCCGATTTGAATATCGTCAACACTGCGAATCGGCGTAACTTCTGCTGCGGTGCCAGAGAAGAAAAGCTCATCACAAACGTACATCATTTCCCGCGGGAACGACTGTTCCTTGACCTTATAACCTCTTTCTTTAGCGAGTGTCATAATCGTGTTGCGCGTGATACCGCCGAGTATCGAGCCGCTGATAGGCGTTGTATAAATCACACCATCTTTCACGAGGAAAATATTCTCGCCGCTGCCCTCAGAAACCAAACCGTTTGCATCCAGCCCGATACCTTCGTTGTAGCCGTTTATAATCGCTTCCATCTTCTGAAGCTGACCGCCCATGTAGTTGGCAGCAGCTTTTGCCATCGGTGGGAGAGTGTTCGGGCGTGGACGAGTCCAGCTTGCGACTTCGACATCAACACCTTTTTCAAGTGCATCAACACCAAGATATGCACCCCATTCCCATGTCATAACAAATGCTTGAATATCATTCTTCATCGGGAAAACACCGAGTCCGCCGTTACCTCGATAAATAACCGGGCGAATATAGCAGGATTTGAATTTGTTTTTCCGAATTGTTTCCTTCATCACTTCGAAGAATTCTGCTTTGGAGTAAGGAATTTCTACCTTCCAGCCCTTTTCCGCTGCCAGCTTTAGAATTTTCGTTGGTATTTTGCCTTTTTCGTGCATTCTGTAAATATGTGCTGAAAGGAAAAGCCGGTCATTATGCTCTTTACCACGGAAAATCGCGGTTCTGCCGTCTTTTGTCTCATACGCCCTGATTCCTTCAAAAACCGCAGAGCCATAATGAATACAATGTGCGCCAACGCTAATTTTTGCTTCACCTGTCGGTACGAATTGTCCGTCCATCCATATAAAGTCGCTTTTCATCATACCCCCTTAAAAGATTCTTTGGTTTGATTAATAAATAATTACCATAACAGCGATTTTTTCACAACTTTTTTATTTACATATAAATCTGCATGTTCTTATATCTTTTCTTTTCATAATTTTTTATATTTAATAAAACTCGCTTTCGATTCTGGAGACTCGGATGAGATTTTACGGTTCTGTTTTGTTCCTATTAATTATTATGTTCGCATCAAGCTGTACGGTTGTCGGATTTGACACACCATACAACAAAGGTGTAAATGCATATCGCTCGAAAAAATATGCGCAAGCGACGGAACATTTCAAGCTGGCTATCGCTGATAAAAAGAATTTCTTCGAAGCATGGTATAATCTGGCATTAACATATGAAAAACTCGGGAAACCTGATAAAGCAGAGAATTGCTACCTCAAAGCACTCGAAATTCAACCCGAAAACGCAAGAGTTCTGATAAATTTTGGGATGTTTCTGTATGAAAAAGGCAGCAGCTCGCGTGCATATGTTTTCCTGCTTAAAGCCACCGAAGCAGACGACGACAGAGCGTATCCGCTTGTTGCACTTGGGTATTATTATCAGCTTGAGAAACAACCGGAAGAAGCACTGGAAATGTATAATAAAGCAAGCAAAATCGAGCCGGACTATGCGCTGACCTACTATCGACTGGGTTTTTTCTACGAAGAAAAGAACGAAATCGAGAAAGCGAAGGATTTCTATCGACAGGCGGTCAAATTTGACCCTGAAGATTCAATGGCAGCAGAGCGTTATGCCTGGATGTTGGTAAAACTTGGGCTTGTTGCGAATGCTATCTCAGCATTTGAAAAAGTAATCGAGCTTGAGGATGACTATCTGCCTGCATATATCGAATTGGCAAAGTTGTATCAAAGCTCGAATTTGCACGAAGAGGCGATTATAATCCTCTGGGAAGCGCGAACAATCGAGCCGGATGAGAAGGAAATCGCGAGATTACTGATTAAATCTTATAATGCGCTTGTCAAGAAAGAGATTCTCGACGC
>CAYZQB010000039.1:0-21313 GCA_964480395.1 uncultured Planctomycetia bacterium | reverse complement strand
CATCCCATTCATTCCCAACCTGATTGGGAATCCAGAATATTGTTGTCATTGCGAGGAGGGAGCAAAGCGACTGACGTGGCAATCTCACAGGTTCCATCGATGCTGACAAACCTACTCATTTTCATCGGATGGGTTTTCAGGTGTCTCGATTGTTGCTGCATCTTCTATTTCAGCTTGTTCAGCAGGATTTTCACTCAGGTTCACAGAATTGATAGTAGGTGTCATTTGCTCATTTAGCTTATCCTGAGTATAAAAAACTCGTTCAATCTGTTTTTCGATAGTATTCTTCAATTCCTTGAGTGTATCCTGCATTTTATCGATATTTTTCGAGTTGATATGTGTTTTTTCCTTCAAATTTTGGAAATGCACAAATGCAGGCGAAAGCTGCTCCTCAATCTGTGATTTCAGTTTGTCAATCTCGGTTTTAATATTGCCTTCAAGAACATTGATAATATCTGTTTTGAGCTGCTCGAATTTCTTCTTAAACTCCTTAATCGCCTTGTTTCTCTTGCGTGGCAGAATCATTGCACTAAGCGCACCCAGAAGTATCAATCCTACAACTGAGCCGATTATCATGCCGAAACTGCTCAAAGCAGCAGCACCAACAATCGCACCTCCGCCTGCACCGACAATCGCTGTCCCAAAAGTCTGCATAATTCCCGAATTTATAAGGTCGAAAATCCTGCTTGTCTGTTTCTCGTAGTTAAATTCGTTCAAGCTTGAATCGAATTTCAGCTTAACGTTATCAACGATTTTGTCGCGATTGTACGAGAATTCCGCAGAGACTTTCGATATTGCATTATGTTTGTATTGTTGCAGCATTACCCATTCGTTGTAGAGATTAAAAGCATCCGACCAGATCGTCATTTCCTTGCGCACAACATCATCGGTTGCACGCTGAATGATTTCCCAAAGTTTTTTCTCGAATTCCTGCAGCACAATTTCGTTAAATTCAAGTTTGAATTTATGCCTGTCCATCAAATTGCGGAAGTTGCGAAGAACAATTTTTTCTTCGAGAAATGAGATTGAGCGATTCAGAACGCTTGTAAGCAGGTTTGAGATTTCGAGAATATAGCGTGAATAACCTTCAAGGATTGCATCCGCCTGGTTTTTCACTATTCGTCTGACATCCTCGATGGTTTTTGAATGGTCTTCGATGATAATCATTCTGGTTTTGAATTCAGCAAGTGAGGTTTCACAGATGAGCAGTGAACTCACAACTGGATTGATGAGTTTGAGCTGGAGTTTATCTCTTTCACTCAAGGTCTCGAAAATATAATCCTCAACCGCTTTGAAACGTGATTTCTCAAACATTTCCGGGTTATTATTTATTTTGGAATCGAATGCGAGTTTCGGCGAGCACGGGAAAATCAAAGGTCGGAAATTAAAATCGTTTTGCACGTTTGTTTGTATGTAGTTTATGACTTCGTTGATTTCTTCCTCAGTATTTTTAATGTCGATTTTCGTTAGCAGAAAAAATACTCGTTTCCGCCAATCTTTAGCAATAAGCGAAAGAAAATCCTTCTCAGTTTGTGTGTACGGACGATCCGCGGATGTACAAAATATTACAAGGTCAGCATGAGGAATGAATTTTTCGGTAATTTGCTGATGCTGTTTTATAATCGAGTTTGTTCCCGGTGTGTCAACAATGTGCATGTTTCTCAGCTTGTCAAAATTAATAAACCTCTCAACCATGAAGTCACCAGTGTATTTCTCCATGGGTTTTTCGCTGTATTTCAGCACATTTATCCTATCTGTAACCGGTATTACTCCCTCAGGACAAATTTTCACGCCAAATAATGCGTTTATCATGCTCGATTTTCCCGATTTTACTTCACCGACAATGACAAGCAGGAAAAGTTCATCGAGATTCGATATAATGTCCGTAAGCTGTTTTACTGTATCAGTTCCAATCTCCGAGTCTGATAAATATCGACTAAGCTCAAGCATCCGGTCTTTTAATTCATCTATAATTTCTGAGAATTCTTCATCAAGCCAAGGTTGTTTCATTTTTTCTCCAATTTACATCAATGAAGTAAGTAACGCAAAAACTCTCGCTGGGTTCTCTGCTTTCATGAGTTTTTCACCCACGAGAACACCTTGAAATCCTGCATCGATGAGGGGTTGCAAATCATCACCGCTTTTTAGTCCACCAACTGAATATGATGCGACATTATCGGGGATTTTGTCATGAAGCTCGGAACCAAGTTTAATCCTAAGTTCCTGAGATTCAATATCCCGATTCAATATACCTATAACGTCTGCACCGACATTTAGCGCGGTTTTTAATTCATCAAGTGAATTTACCTCAACAATTACTTCTAACATAATATACTTCGAGAAATTTATCAGAGATTTGATTTTATTTTCAGATAGTAAATGAGGCATAAGAACAACAGCATCTGCGCCGTGCGATTTTGCATCAATAAGCTGAGCTTCGTCAATGATAAAATCGCGCATCAACACAGGAATGTCCGAATTCTTTGAAGCCAGGTACAAATGATCCTTGTCACCCATGAAGTACTTGCTGTCAACCTGCACTGCAATCGCTCTTGCACCTTCTTTGTGAAAACCTTTGGTAAGTTCCGCAACATCGTAATTTTCCCTAAACAATCCACGCCAGGGATCAGATTTCTTCAATTCGGGAATAATTGTAAATTCGTTTTCAGTTAGCGCATTCTTGAACGATCGAACCTGCGCCACTGAACGTACAACTGTAGTTGCACCGTCAATCTTATGCCTGCTCTTGAGTTCATTGACTTCAATTTTTTTATTATCGATGATTTCCTGAAAATTTAACAAAAATATTCCCCAAAGTTATAATTATACATAATATTGTATAATAACTATGAATATCGTCAATGTAACAGACCGTTATTTACTATTACAGTGAATAGAATGTGTTTTTAATAATTTGTCAGTTGTAACATGAATACAAATAACATATCGAGGTAATAATGACCTTACAACGTACATTTTTCATACTTATTATATTACAAACGCTCATATTTGTTGGTTGTGGGGGAAACGAAGACACAAGCACAGATGTGCCTGATAAGACCGGATTTATCACTGGTTCAACGGATTCACGCAAAATCAGCGACCAAAATTCAACGGATTCTTCGAATGATGACAGTGAATCTGAGTATTATTCATCCGAAGAACTTGATAATCAGTGGGATGGCAATCTGGATTATGTGAATAAGACAATCGATAAGAAATCATACAAGGAATACATGATTGACCCGAAAGGTCCTGGAAATTCAGCGATAAAAGTAAAGCTTGAGCAGGTGGGTGAACCTATCATATACGTAAAACAGATTGAGAGTGAAGGTGGTAGTAAAACTGTTTTGATGGATACTACTCTTGCTAAGATTAAATTCAAACTCACAATTGAAAACTCAAGTAAGCAAGATTGCGGAAAAGTTGGGTTGAAGCTTTATGTGTATGATAAAAGTGATAACAGAATTATCGACAAAGAACAGAGTTTGTTTTACAAGGATATTTCAGCAGGTAAATTTATCACAAAGGAAATATTAATTGACGGTTTTAATGCACAAGAAAACAAGAGAACAAAGAGTTTC
This sequence comes from uncultured Planctomycetia bacterium, assembly GCA_964480395.1. Taxonomy (GTDB): domain Bacteria; phylum Planctomycetota; class UBA8742; order SKZP01; family CAYZQB01; genus CAYZQB01. Next base: position 17,729 of record CAYZQB010000039.1, on the reverse strand, counting down.
GATGTGAATTTCAGTAAAGTTGAACTTTTTGTTACGAACACAAAATTTTATTTTAACTAGGTTCTGACCCAAAAGTTAAATTGTGATTTTCACTCGAAATAATTATTGAGGAGTAGAGATGTCGGATAAAATTGACCGAGTTATTGAGATTTTCGAGGATATTTGCCGGATTCCTCGGTGTTCCAAAAATGAACTGATGATTTCCAATTGGCTCGTTAATTGGGCAAAAGAACACAGGTTTGAAGTAAAACAGGATGAAGTGCTTAATGTATTGATGAAAATTCCTGCTACTGAAGGATTGGAAAACGCGCAAACATTGGTTCTTCAAGGACATATGGATATGGTCTGTGTAAAGAGTGAGAAATCCGAGCATGATTTCAGCAAAGATGCAGTGAAAATCGTTAGAATTGGAGACTGGATTAATGCCGATAACACAACACTCGGTGCTGACAACGGCATCGCAGTTGCACTTGCACTTGCGATTGCTGAGGATAAAACACTGAAACATCCGCAGCTTGAGCTTTTGTTCACTGTTGATGAGGAAACCGGCTTAACTGGTGCATCGATGCTTGATACAGATTTTGTTACTGGCAAAGTGCTGATAAACATTGATTCTGAAGATGAAGGGGTGTTCACAGTGGGTTGTGCTGGTGGCATGAATCTCAAAATCGAGATGATGACCGAATCTACAGAGATTTTAAATGTTGATTTCATTAAAATCAAGACTGGCGGAATGCTTGGCGGGCATTCAGGTATTGAAATTCACAAACCGAGAGCAAATGCAATCAAGATTCTCACAAAGATTCTATTGCATATCTCTGAAAATCATAGCTTAAATATCGTTTCTATCGCAGGTGGCATCGCCCATAACGCAATTCCAAGTAATGCTGAAGCGATTGTTTCTGTTAAAAAAACAGATTTGTTAAGTATTCTTGATGAAATCAAAAAAATTGGAAATCTGCTAAAACTTGAGCATTCTGACATAGAAAAAGATTTTTATGTAAAAGCTGATAAAATCGATATAACATCTGAGATAACAACATGTTATAATGATATTACTACTGGAAGATTGATTCAGTTTCTTTCGAAAATCAAACATGGTGTCATCAAAATGTCTGAGGAAGTTGATGGTGCTGTGGAAACTTCATGCAATTTAGCAAAAATCGAGACAAACTCGGATACAATTGTTATAACTTCAAGTCTTCGCAGCAACAAAGACAATGAGATTGGGAAATTAAAGGATAAAATTGCGAAAATCGCATCTCAGCATGGTGCTACGTTGATTGCATCCGGTCAATATCCGTCATGGCAGCCAAACATGCAGTCGAAACTTTTAAGTAAATGCACAGAAACGTATGAAAAGATATTCAAAAAATCACCAAAAATCGAAGTGATTCATGCAGGATTGGAATGCGGGATAATCGGTGCGAAATATGATGGTATGGACATGATTTCGATTGGTCCAACAATTCAGCATCCACATACTCCAGAGGAACGGCTCAATATTCCATCTCTTGAGCGAATATGGGTATTGCTTTCGAAATTATTGCAATCCTACACCTAAGCAATCACTACAATCAGTAAAACTTTTCGTTCTACTTATGTTACATCTAATAAATTATCTGTAATTTAATATAAAATACTGTTACTAATATTACAATGTTCAATATCATTTAATGAAATACAGAACTAATCGAATTCAATATCACTTAAAATATATATTACATATATAAGACATAAACATTGGAGGTGAAGTTTGAAACGTAGAATTTTATTATTAGCTGTTATTATTGCATTTTTCTCATTCGGATGCAACGTAACAATCAATGCTTCAACTAGCATATCAATCTTGCCAAGTATTTACAATTTCGGTAGTGTCATTGTAAACGATGCACATACAAAGGATTTCAAGATAAGAAATACCTCCGGTAAAACTATCACAATCACTTCTATCGAGATGCAAGGTGCAGGCAAAGACAGTTATAGTATAACCTCTGGCGGCAATATCCCGATAAATCTTCTTGACGGCAGAGAACACAATTTAACCATAGAATTCGCGCCGAAAACTGAAGGTAACCAAGAAATTCAGATTATAGTTACGTATAACAACGGTGAATCGACAATAACTGCATCAATCAATGGAATCGGAACCATTCATGCTTTATTCGACATAAAACCGTCAAATTATGACTTCGAGAATGTCGGTGTCGGCGCAACAGTTGAGAAGATTTTTAAGATATTAAATAAAGGTAATGAGGTTCTAGTATTGTATTCTCTAGTCATTCAGAATGATGCAAGTACAAGTTTCAACATCACACTTGGTATGATAACAGATCCTGTCGAAGTAAATCCTGGAACAGAATATGAGTTTGCAGTTGCTTTTTCGCCTGCATCTGTCGGAAGTAAAAGCGCAAGCTTTATAATTGTGCATAGTGCAGAATCATCACCATACGAAGGATCGTTAAATGGCACTGGTTCAAACGATGTGTCAATTTCTCCCGGATCATACGATTTCGACGAGATCAACGTTGGTGACGATTCAGATTGGTTTACATTTACTGTTACAAATCCAACTGCAGCAAATGTGAGTATAACAAGAATACAGATAACAGGTACGGATTCAGCATCTTTTAAATCAAATCCAACAGGAATTGTGAATTTTACAGTATCTAAAAGCGGTGGAGCTTACGAAGTCAACGTAAAATTTGACCCGATTAAGGCTGGAAATATGACCGCTGAACTCAAGATAACTTTTACTTCCGGCACATTAACCGCAAACTTGTATGGTGAAGGTGTTACAAATCCGCGTTTTAATATCAGTCCGCAATCACACGATTTCGGTGCAGTTATCCTAAATACGACAATTTATCAGGTTTTTACAATCTCGAATGATGGCTCAGCAGGTTTGACTATCTCAAAGATAATTATTCAGGATGATATTGATTCGAGTTTTTCCATATCAAAAGGCGGTGTGCCAACTACTATAAATCCTGGTCAAACTCACGTGATTGAAATTAAATTCTATCCGCAAACAAGAGGTGACAAAACTGCCAGCATTAGAATTGAGCATAATGCAACAAACAAAGTCAGTCCATTTTTTGTCGGTCTGCAAGGTAAGGGTTCAGAGATTTCACTGCAACCTTCAATGTATGATTTCGGAAATGTCAATATTAATCCGAGTACAAAACCTGTGAAGACTTTTACGCTTACGAATACATCAACTTCACCGATTACAATCACTGATATTGCATTAATCGGAACGAATGCAAGCGAATTCAATGCAAGTCCTTCAGGTTCCGGCTCATGGGTTGTCAACGCAGGTTCAGGTACATTTGACATTGATGTTATATGCAATCCCACAATTGAGGGTATTATTAATGCAGCACTTCAAGTTTCTATTTCTGCTGGGAATCCGCTATCAGCATCACTTAGCGCAACAGGTGTCGCAAATCCAGTATTTAAAATCAACCCAACAGTAAAATATTTTGGCTCCATAAGACTTACTAATAGGGCATATCAGACTTTTATAATAACCAATATCGGTACAGGCACTTTGCAGCTTTCGGAAATTACAATTACTGACGATGCAGACAGCAGTTTTTCATTCACTACAGGTGGAGTTACACCTGGGTCACCTGTGGTCAACGTCAATGCGGGTCAAACACACGAAGTCATCGTAAAATTCGAACCACAATCCTTCGGACAGAAATCCGCGAAAATACACATCGTTCACAACGGGGTTGGGACACCAACTTCACCTGTTGATGTTAATTTGTCTGGTAGCGCAGTTGGACCTGATTTCGAGCTTATTCCTATGGGAACATCATATTATTATGGTCATCAAATTATTGGTAAATTATACCGAAAGAGTTTTTACATCAGAAACCGTGGTGATGCAAGTCTCAATGTTTCAGCGATCAACATTGCTACCGGTACAGATTACGAGCTGAAAACTCCGTCACTGCCTTTATTGATTCAACCTGGTCAAATTTCTGTGGTTGAAGTCAATTTCAAACCAACAGTAGCAGGGACACGTAACGATTCAGTAACTTTCTATCACAACTCAATAAATTCGCCATTTGTTGTCAGTTTATCAGGAATTGGTGTTGCTGGTGCAACCGACCACTACGAAGATTTCGATGGTGGTTCATTACCCAACGGCTGGGGTGCAACTGGCGACTGGGAATGGGGTGTTCAAACCAGCAACGGTCCCACAACCACTCATACGGGTACAAAATGCTGGGCAACTCGTCTAAATCGCAATTATCGAGCCAATCAATACTGCTATCTTGTAACACCAGTCATCGATATGTCAGCAGCAGTTTCACCGAAAGCAGAATTCTGGCTTTGGCTAGATACAGCAAACAACTATTATTATAGAGATGGAATTTGGATGGAAATGAGCACCGACGGAGGAAACACTTGGACGCGAACTGTGAATCCTACACCTTCGTATAACAGCACGGTTTCAAGCTCAATTCCTGCATATGTCGGTGTAACCACAAACGGCTGGGAAAAGATTTCCATGGACATCAGTGCAGCTGCTGGTAGTGCACACCTTCAGATTGCATGGTATTTCTATTCTGACTATTATTACGAAGATTATGGCGCATTCATCGACACTTTCAAAGTTTATGACACCGGAAATAAAACACCGAACAATCCTACACCAAAGGACAATGATTTCAATGTGAAGTATACAACATCGACGTTCAAGCTTCAGTGGGACTGTGACGAGGCTACTACATATGATGTGTACTTTGGACAAACAACCCCCCCCACTGTCAGGGTCGTACATGCCACGCCAAATAAATTTTATAACGTTTCTGTAGCAGCGAATAAAAAATACTATTGGAAAGTTGTGGCAACTAGTTCAGCAGGTATAAAATACAGTCCACATTGGTGTTTTCACACTACGTCGTCAATGCCCAAAGTGTTTATTAACGAGATCGATACGATTTCGCAAGCAGATTGGGTCGAGATTTACAACGCTGATACAATACCTGCATCAATTAGTGGATGGCAATTTACAACGTATTCCGACAACAATAGTTACGAGGATGGCACATATAGTTTTGATGATTATTTTGTTCTGCAACCCGGACAGGCGATTGTAATATTCGATGAATATGGTGGTAACGTTGATTATAAGACAGAGTTTAACTACAACTGGGCGAATGTAACATCTGCTGGTGAGGTTATTCTGAGGGGACCGAAAAACTATGACTACGGCATAGATTATATGAAGTTCAATACGCTATATTCGCATAAACCAAGCGACTTGAATTGGTATGGGACGTTGATTTCGAATAATACTGGCTGGAGTAACTTTTATCGTTCGAGTTCCACCGATTCGGATAGTTCATCTGATTGGGGAGTTAGGAGCAGAACTGCTGACATGGGGAGTAAAAATCCCGGTCAATAAACAGGCATGCCTGCTTATTCCTACATCACCGGCTTTGGGACACAAAAGTTGATGAACCTATTTCTAATGATGAAAAAAAACAACAAGGATGATTTTACAACAAAATTATCGCCGAAGTCAGCAAAAGCGTAATATTTGGTTTTCATTCGTGTTTTTCGTGATTAAAAACATGTATTTTCAACGGTTTTATTACTGTTTTTGGAAGGATTTGAAGAAGACTTCGGCTGGCGGTGTGGATTTGTCGCTGTGACAATATAGCAAGCCCGGTATGCCAATCGGGTTCGGTCCGTATGGACGTTCGATGCAGGGCAGCCAATTGGCAAGATTCGGGTCGGGCTGTGAAATCTGCAGAAAATCGAAGGTTTGCCCATGGTCAGCTGACGTGAACAGCACAACTTCATGCGATTTATCGCCGTACCACGTTGAATATCCCGGTGCAAGCGTTGTCGCGGTAACATAAAGCATACCCGTGTCATCAAATGCCAGCGTTCCCTCGCTGAGATATTGTCCGGGCATGTGCTTTTGTAGCTCCGGCAGAAGATCAATCATCTGCCAGCTGTTGCCGTCATGATGCCAGAGTTTTAACGTCGGATTGCCTTCAAGGTGCGTAACCGCCAGCCACGGCTTGCCTTTATCATCAATTACCATGTTCCCGACGCGCATGTCGAGATTGTTCCCCTGCTCGATGAAGCAGTTTGTATTGGGATTTGCCGGCAGATTGACAGGCGTTCCGTTCACTGTTTCCCAAGTTCTGCCGCCGTCCTTCGACCGCAGATATCCAACATATTTGCCAGCTTTCACAATGTTGTAGTCATAAATATGAAATCCTAAGTGCAAATCGCCGTTACTCGACACCGCAAGCGAATTTCCGTATTGCGTGTACGATGAGTTTGCGCCGCAATTGACAATCTCAAGAGGATTCGTCCAGATGTTGCCATTTGTATATGTTTGGAACATCAAACTCTGAGGAGTTTTACCGCCCTTGTAAGCACAGTGAAGAGTGTCAGTATTATCACACACAAGACTTGGATATGCTGCTGCATCACCAAAAGTACGCGTTCTCTGCCATGCGCTGATATCATAGGGTGAAACTGTTCTCGTAAAAGTAAAAAGTCCATTGTTAGGTCCATAAGCAAAGTAGATATTGCCGCTTGAGTCCATCGTTATTACAGGTCCGCTTTTGTCGTCAGCACCATTACCAACGGTGTAAACATTGCTCCATGTACTTGCTGTTATGTCATAGCTCATAATTTTGGCAGTTAATGAGTTGTCAAGCCAGGTTACAAATATTTTTCCACCTCCAGTGATTATTCTGTTGCTCATTGAGTAAGCGGTAGCACGAATTGAGCCGTCGGTTGCAAGGAGTTTCGTATCTTTCACGCTAACCGTCGGCGCAGCTCCTTCGCCTGTAAGATTGACTTCATAAGGACTTGCAAAGTTTGATGCGTTGTGAGTGATGATAAACTTATCTGAGCAAACTTTAATCTCAGCAGGAGTAAATGTTATTGTTGCAGTAATTTTCTCCCCCGGCTTAATGCTTGTGCTGTAGGGGATTGGAAGCGCATTGCCGTTGAAATCGAGAATTTCCTTAATTCTGAATTCTTTGTAATTCTCAAGTTTAATCTCATTGATTAATAAATCATCGGTACCTGAATTTTCGATTTCGATAGTTTCATCAACACATTGATTCATACATACTTTAACTGTGCCATAATCAAGCAGGTTTTGCGGAGTAACGGTTATCTCAGGTGTAAAAGGTAAAATTCCTTCACCTTCACAATCGATTATTGCTGGATTCAGTTCATTTTTAGCATTATGTGAAATTAGAACAATATTGTTGAAAACGTCTACAGATAATGGTGCAAACTCAACATACACGGTAATTTTTTCATTATTGGCAATTTCACAGGTGTAAGGTGCAGGGATAAGCGAGTTAGAGTTGTCCAAAACGTTGACAATTGCGAATTCTCCTGTATTCTGCATTTCAATTTTCTGAATTTTCAATGCTTTTTTAGAACGGCAATAAACCGTGAATGAAAGTGATGAAGTTTTATTGGTTTCAATTGTGCCGAAACTAAGCGTAGCAGCAGTCAAATCAATAATTGCGGGATTACTCGAAGATTCACACCCTAAAATCATCACAATGATAAGCAGTACGAAAACATTGGATTTGCTAATAGTTTTGTGATTCAACATTTTATTTCTCACTCTATTTCAACTTTTTTACTTTGTATTCGTGATTGCGCTTCTGAAGAATCTGGGTTTTGATGATGTAAACATCTTTGGTGGGTTTTGCTTCCTGATTATTGTTCGGGTCTTTGGTAACGGGTGTCGCAGCAATTTGGTACACAACATCCATACCCTCAATTACTTTTCCGAAAATCGCATGCTTCCCGTTGAGCCATGTTGCTGATTGTCCTGTCGTTATGAAGATTTGCGAACCGTTGGTGTTTGGGCCTGAATTTGCCATGGCAAGTAAGCCAGGTGTGTCGAACTTGAGTTTGCTGCTGAATTCGTCTGCAAATTTATAACCTGCATCACCGGTTCCAGCACGAGGTGAGATTTTTCCTTTGGCGAATGGACAGCCTACCTGAATCATGAAAGTCTGGATAATGCGATGGAATCTAATATCGTCGTAAAAGCCCTTTTCGCATAACTCGATGAAATTCGCTACGGTGTTTGGTGCTTCATCCTCGTAAAGCTCAACCGTGAAATTACCAAGGTTTGTAAAGATTTTCACCCGAGGATTGGTCGGTTTTGATTCAACTTTCTTACGCAGTCCGATTTTGAGTTTGAGCGTCGTTTCCTTATCGTTTCGCAGTACAACAATTGTTAAAACATCACCGACATACCGTGATTTCAACAAATCCCGCAGATCTGCCAAAGTTTCAATTTTTGCGTTATCAACGGATTTAATAATGTCGTCGGGTAAAAGTCCCGCTTTTTTCGCTGGTGAATCGTCTTCAACATCCAGTACCCACAACCCACCCTTGGCAAGCTGGTCAAGTCTTATGCCGATTAGTCCATATTCCAACGCATTCAGCTTCTGGGTTGATTCAGGCTTTATATCTGACGGATCTGCGAGCTTTTTACCAAGTTTGATCTTCTTTTCGATTTTTTTGCGATGACGGAAAATCAGCATTGTTATTGTGGATTCAGGTTCTGCATTCTTCACCATTTCAATCAATTGGTTTGCATCAGATACGTTCTTACCATTGAACATAAGAATTATATCAAGCGGGAACAAATCTGCTTTTTCCGCAGGACCGCCCGGAGTTACCGAATTTACAAGTATTCCTTGATTTTTAGGAAACTTATAGAACTGTTTCATATTGTCTTGTAGATTTTCAACTCGAATTCCGAGATATGCCTGATATTTTGGTGTTTTTAGGTCAGGTGTTTTCTTTCCGTCACGTTTTTTTCGAAGCTCTTCGATCATGTTTTCAATTTCTTTGTACGCTTCCTTGCGCAATTCTTCAATTTTCTCGTTAACATATTTATCAAGTTCTTTCATCATTTTTTCAAGCTGAGCATTGTTATCCGATTCATCTTTATAAAACTTTTTGATTAGATCTTCAATATCGAGGTTATCGAGTGTTTGGGCATTATTCTGCTCAAGGAGTTTGATATACATCTTGAAAAGAGTGTGATTTTGCAGCGGTTTCAGGTCATCATCAATTTTAAATTGCTCTGTCTTTCTGAATCCGTCTTTTATCGCATGACCAAGACTTAGCAGTGCAGACTTTTCATTTTTCAGTCTCATATATGCGCAGGCGATGTTATACCAGCATGCTCCACGAGTCTGCCCCTTCTCAAGAGCGGAAATGAGAATCATGTATTGTCCGATAGCTTCTTTGTATTCGCCTTTGTCCATTAGTTCAGCGGCACGGTTCCAGCGTTTGTCGAAATCATCGGGTATGTTTTTTTCATCTGACTGAGCGTATACGAATTGAGTCAGCGTGATGATAAATGAAATAACTGACAAAGTAATTGCAACTTTCCTAGACATAATATTTCTCCGATATGTATCTTTCTTATACATTATATTAAAACCGATAGTTTGAGAAACATTTAATAGTATTTATTAGATTATTTCGCATAGGGTAAAAGTGCATAGAAAATCCTTGAAAAACTGTTATAATTAGCGGAAAAATGGGAGAAAAAAATATGCTGTTACTCGGTATTAATGTCGATCATGTCGCAACAATTAGGGAAGCACGAAAGGTTGATTATCCTGATCCTGTCGAAGCTGCGATACTTGCGCAGATGGCAGGTGCCGACCAGATAACAATACATCTTCGCGAAGATAGAAGGCATATTCAGGATAGAGATTTGGAGATTATGAGCAGGATTCTGAAGGTGCCTTTGAATCTTGAACTTGCCCTTAACGATGATGTCATCGCACAGGCATTAAAATACAAACCTGAGCGGGTGTGCATTGTACCAGAAAAACGCGAAGAAATTACGACAGAAGGCGGTCTTGATGTTGTGCAATACACTGCGAAATTACTCGAAGTCATCCCAAAATTTAAGGCTGCGGGAATTGAAACTTCACTTTTCATTGACCCCGATGAATCTGCGATAGAAGCGTCTTACAAAGTTAAAGCAGATGCCATCGAACTTCATACGGGTGCATTTGCTAATGCGAAAACCGATAATCAACAGTTTATCGAGATTGAACGCATCGATTCTGCAATCGAAACCGCGATAAGTCTTGCAGAACCTTACAATTACATCACGAAAATAAATCTTGGACATGGATTAAATTATCGAAATCTGTCAATGCTACTGGAAACGATTCAGATTGAGTTTATTAGCGAGTTGAATATCGGGCATAGCATCGTCGCAAGAGCTGTTTATGTCGGGCTTGAGAGAGCTATTAAGGAAATGAAGGAAATAATTTGGCGTGCTGAACTTGGACAGAATATAGTTCGCTCCAATGAGTTTTATGATTCAGTTTTCATGTCCGAGGAGGATTTTGAGGAAGAATCGCTGGATTCCGAAGAATAGGACAAAACCTTGTAATAATGAAGCGTATTTATGTAAGTTTTATCATTAGCTTTTATGTGTTTTTCTTGGTCTCAGGTTGTGCAAACGCTCCGAATCAAGATTCCAAGGATAAAATCCTTGAGCCAGGTACTTCAAAAACTGTCCTGAAAGTCGGTGCGGCAAAAGTTGACATCACACCCGATTTTATAAAACATGATGTAACATTGGCTGGTCCAACCGGCACAAGAAATGCAACAGGTCTGCTTGACCCGATATTTGTTCGGGCGATTGTCATAAAATCCAGAAAGGTGAAAATCGGCATTGTCAGCATGGAACAACTTTGTATTACTTCTGAAATATATGACACAATTTTAACAAGTGTGCAAAATGTTGGGTTCACGTGTGTTATTGTGCTGGCTACGCGTACTCATAACAGCGAAGGGCAGTTTTCGCGTAATATTTTGGATCAACGCTTAAAAACTGGAAAATTTCAAGCAGCATCTCTTGAAAAGCGTATAATCGCTGCGGAAACAGCACTTCGCATCGCTGATGCAACCGCTGAGGAAGCACAACTTGTTCTCGAATCAACAAAAGCTGAATTGAATATAAACGATGAAACTATACCGTTTTGCGTAAACAAAATTCGTGCGGAAGAATCGGTTGATACGACTTTCGAGCGTTTGATGTTTTTCTCGAAGGAAAGCAAAGCTCTGATATGCCAAATGATGTATATTTCCGCACTGCCGATAATTTTGGATGCTGAAAATACAAAAATAAGCGGAGATTTACCCGGTAGGTTGTCAAAACTTTCGGAAAATGAGTATCCGCATTCTGTTGTGATAGTTGTAACCAGCACAGTTGCAGATCTTTTGCCGAATGAAAAAATTGTCAACATTTTCCAGAAAAAACGTTCTGATGTTGAAAAACTAAATGTTTTCGCAAAACGTCTTCAAAATCTGTTTTATACTCGAAAAAAATTGAACAGCACGATCGATTGGGATAAATCTATGCAAATTTTGCAGTATGAGAATATCGGTGATGCTGTGGAATCAATATTCGACGATGCTGTTGTTTTTGAGATTAAAGAAATAGAAGTTAATAGTGATACAACCAATTCGCAAATATTTTCGCTTGGAAGACTTATTATTGCATCATTTCCAGGAGAATCATCAGCATTACATGTCAGGGAATTTCGTGAATATACTAAGAAAATAAAATTCACCAACGCTTGGTTTTTAGCATGCTGTAACTGTAGGACTAAAACTTATCCTGCTGAAAAATGGTTAAATAAAATGACAAAAACTCTCGAAAAAATGACAAAACCGGATAATTGATTTACAAAAAAACCACCAAGAACTTTTATTGCATCGAAAACAAATGGAGTTAAAATACACGTTAAATTACAATAGGAGTTGCTAATGGCAGTATACAGAATAACTGGCTTCACGGGATATAAAGAGCTAAAACACGGTGGTTCTTCAACGATACTTTCTGCTGAAAGAACAAAGGACAACAAAATTTTCGCAATAAAAATGATAACGCCTGAAGCACTTCAGGATAAAGACCAATATCGCGCTTTCATCCAGGAAGCTGAGATAATGAAGGAATTAAAATGTCGCAGTATTGTTCGAGCGTTCGAAATACTTGAAGATGCTCAGCCCAGACCTGCTATAGTTTTAGAGCTTCTTGAAGGTAAAAATCTTAAAGTTCTGATGAAAACTGACATAGAATTCGTATATGAGCATTGGCACAAGATAATTTACGAAATTGCAGGAGCATTGATGTACATTCACAAAAGAGGCATCATCCACCGGGATATCAAACCCGAGAATATTATTGTTGACGCTGATGGGATGGCGAAATTGACAGACTTTTCACTGGCGATTACTAAGACGAAAAAACCCAGAAAAATTCAGGGAACACTTTTATATATTTCACCTGAGCAGATTCAGAAGAAAAAGCTTACTGTTGCAACTGATATTTACTCGTTTGGAGTAACGATGTATGAAATGTTTGTGAATGAGCCACCGTTTAAGGAACCTGGCGTGCTTGACAAACATCTGAGCGCAGTACCGGAGAGCTTAAACAAAATTGCACCGAGTGATTTAAGCAAAGAACTTGCATCATATATTATGCGTATGCTTCAAAAAGACCCGGAAAGCAGACCTCAGGATATGAAGGATCTTCTTGGGCTTTTAAAGCAGATCGATTCTGACCCAATTGTCGATGACAGACAGGATGCTCAAAGGGAAAGAAGACGACGTAAGAAGAAGCAAGAGGAGCAAATTGAAGAAAGCGAAGAAAGCAAGGTTTCAACAAAACAGCAGTCGGAGCTTTTATTGAGGGCGGTCAGGAAAAAACAGCTTGAGGATGCGATGGTCAAAGAACGAGAAGATCGGATTCAGTCCGAAGTTATGGCTGGCAAAGAATCATCTGGTTTTACACCAAGTTACAAGGAGACCAAGCCAGTTGAAAAAATAACAGAACCCGTTGAAGTTAAGTCATTGGATGATAATGAATACAAGCAACAGTTGTCAGCACTTTCTGATAATTATGACGAATTGCATGGAAAATTCGATTTTGAACAGGATACTCAGGTTTAGTTTACTGTAAATTCTGTGAAGATACACAAAAAATTTTGAACGGGAAAAAAATGGCTGAAAAACCGATTAGGGTCGTTCTTGCAAAACCTGGGCTTGACGGACATGACAGAGGTGCAAAAGTTGTTGCTGCTGCGATGCGCGATGCGGGTTTCGAAGTAATATACCTCGGATTGCGTCAAACGCCGGAAATGATTGTCAAAGCAGCAATCGAGGAAGATGCAGATGTTATCGCGCTTTCGATTCACTCAAGTGCGCATATGACACAGTTTACGCGAATTATGGAGCTTCTGAAGTCGGAAAACATTGATGATATTTTAGTTACAGGCGGTGGAATTATTCCTGATGCTGACAAAGTAAAGCTTTACAAAATTGGTGTTGGCAGACTGTTCGGACCTGGTACATCCACCGTTGATTCAATAAAATACATCAAAGAAAACATAATCAAAAAAAGATAAACGCGAATTGCACAGATTGGTCAATAATCACAAAATATTTCCTAAATAATTCTCGGTTCGTGATTTTTGTGCAGTTCGTGGTAAAATCCTTTCAAAATTTATTATTCTGTATCAAGCTTAATAAATTAGCATGAATCTGTTTTACAATAGTTGGAGGATAGAATGCGCAAAGTTTTCATAATTGTGCTTATGATAATGGCATTGAATTTTGTAGTACTTGGCGATGATGAAGGATTCAAAAAACAGGAGAAGATTCAGGTCAAAGTATATTACAACCTGGCAAATCTAGAGGTTTTGTCATATGAAGGTCAGCTTGAGTTTCTTGATTCATCCGCAAAAGAAGTGATGCCTGTGAACAAATGGGGTGTGCCACAAGCGGTTGTTACTCATAAATTGTATTCGAATACGAATACTGCAGAGATTATTTTTACTGCAAGCTCAACAAAAACTGAGAAATCTGTCGATTTTGAAGCTCTGGTACGTCTTACGAAAGCGACTCTGAAAAAATGGTGTTCGCAAATACAGATTATTGCTGAATCGAAGGAACAATCTGCAATGAAAAATCTCGAAAAAGCGTTGAAATATCAGAAGGAACAGCATCAACTCAAGATTCGAACAGCTGAATTAGAAACAAAAATGACTCATGCTAAGTCAAAATTAGCTGATTCTGAGAAATCGCTTAACACGCTTTACGATGAAATTGCAAAAACAAAGTCAACAATCAAGGAATTGAGAGAAAAAATTGAGGAAGTAGAAGACGCTTCTCAGATGAAGCTGTTTCTTGAGCAAGCGGAATTGAAATTGATTGAAGACTTGGAATCACTTGAAGAAATCAAAACGAAAGTTTATCAGTTCAAGGAGGTAATCAGCGGAATTAACGATGAACTTGAAGAATTATCGGTTTATAATCCACTTTCCGCAGAATATCTTTCAAAGCTTGCTGAGAAAACGATGCTTATGAATAAAACTCCCGAGATGATTAATAAACTTGGAAATGCCGATAATCTAGAATAAAATCGTTGCAACAATAATAATTGAAAGGAATGGTTATGAATATTTTCGTAACATTGAAACGACTGCCTGACAGCGAGACGAAAGTTAAAGTTTCAGGTGATGGTAAAACCCTTGATAAAACTGACGTAAAATTTATTGTCAATCCTTATGATGAGAATGCACTTGAGCAAGCGGTTGTGCTGAACCAGAAACATGGCGGTGAAACCACGATTATCAACGTTGATACGGAATTGTTTACGAAGGAAATCCGAACCGGTTTGGCAATGGGAATCGAAAAAGCGATTTTCATCAAAATCGCTGAAAACGCTGATAATTTCGCGGTTGCCAAATCGATTGCAGACGCACTCAAAGATAAAAACATGGATATGCTTCTTCTCGGTAAGCAGGCAATTGATGATGATTCGCATGCGATTGGGCAGATTGTTGCTACGATGCTTAATGTGCCGTGTGTTTCGGACATCAGCTCCTTAGAAATCGAAGGGAATAAAGCAAAGATTAAACGTGCGATTGAGGGTGGTGATGAAATCATTGAAATCGAGCTGCCTGCAGTGTTTACATGCGATAAATCTCTGAATAATCCGCGTCTGCCGTCTTTCATGGGCATTAAAAAAGCAAAACAGAAGGAAATCGTTGAAATCAATGCGGAAGCAATTGAAACCACGCTTGAGCTCGAGAAAATGGTGCTTCCACCTCAACGCACTGCTGGATTGTACATAGGCGAAGGTGTGGACGCAATTCCCGAGTTAATCAAACGCCTTAAAGAAGAAGCCAAAGTCCTCTAATTTCTTGCCATAGAGACACAGAGTCCACAGAGATTTATCATAAGGTGCTAATTGTAATGGATTTAAATCAAATCTCAGGATTGATAATCAACTGTGCAATTGAGGTTCACAGAAATCTTGGTCCTGGTTTGTTGGAGAAAATATATGAAAACGCACTTTGCATCGAATTAATAAAAAAAGAATTAAGATTTGACCAGCAAAAAATTATTTCTGTACTTTATAAAGAACATAAAATAGGCGAACATATATTGGATTTATTAGTTGAAAATACTGTTGTTGTTGAGATTAAAAGTGCAGAACAAGATAATCCTTTATTTCAAGCTCAATTATTGAGTTATATGAAATTAGGAAACTACAAACTTGGTTTACTAATCAATTTCAACAAAAAACTCTTAAAAAACGGGATAAAAAGAATGATTCTGTGATTAGAATAAAATAAACAGATAGTCACTTTAAATGCTTGAATTATATAGGTTTATAACCTGAAATTTCTCAGTGTTCTCTGTGCCTCTGTGGCAAAAAGAAAGAAAATATCAGATAGAAAGGGAAAAAATGGGGAAAGATATAGTTGTTTACATTGAAAGCCGTGAGGGCAAGCTGCACAAGACAGCAGGACAAGTTATCACCGCAGCATCAATGCTTGTGAAGGATTTGGGTGAAGGTGAAGTCGCAGCAGTCGTTTTGGGTCCGGGAGTTGACGAAGCTGAGTTGAAAACCCTAGGTAAATTCGGTGCAGCGAAGGTTTTTTATGATGGAGATGAGAAGTTTTCACTTTACAGCGAAGCATATGCGAAAGTCGTTGCTGAGAAGGCGAAAACGCTGGAAGCATCCGCAGTATTACTCGTCGCAACAGCACTTGGCAAGGACATGGGCGGAAGAATCGCCGGTCATTTGAACGTTGCACTTGCAAATGATTGTACGAATTTGTTCGTAGAAGACGGGAAAATTAAAGCCAATCGCCCGATTTTCGCGGGTAAAGCAATAATTACCGTTGTTCCAACAAAGACGCTTGTAGCATCGATTCGACCGAATGCTTTTGTTGCTGTGGAAACAGGCGGTGAAGCAATTGTTGAGAACTTCACATTTAATGACGTTACACTGCGCGACAAGGTCAAGGAAATTGTCAAAGCAACAGTAGGCAAGATTGACGTTGCAGAAGCTGACATCATCGTTACAGGCGGTAGAGGGCTTGGGTCACCAGAAAACTTTGAAGCACTGATTCCACCGGTTGCAAAGGTTTTAGGCGCAGCAGTTGGTGCGAGTCGTGCTGTTGTCGATGCTGGCTGGCGTCCTCACCCGGAACAAGTTGGACAAACAGGCAAAACAGTCTCACCGAAGCTGTACATAGCTTGTGGTGTTTCAGGCGCGATTCAACATATTGCTGGAATGTCCTCCTCAAAGTGCATTGTTGCCATTAACAAAGATGCGGAAGCACCGATATTCAAGGTTGCGGATTACGGCATAGTCGGCGATGTAAGTCAAGTTCTACCTGTGCTTGCAGAAGAACTGAAAAAAGCACTCTAATAATGTCATTCTGAATGGAACGAAGTGGAATGAAGAATCCAGGCTAGTTGACGCAAGATAAAGATTTACTGCATTCCACCATATCCAGCTACTTACATTATTTGAATAAGCGAGTTATATATACATAATGAATTGCTAATATAATCCAGGTTTTACATTTTGCTAGCCTGGATTCTTCGCTACGCTCAGAATAACAAATATTTTAGGTTATTCTATCTCTAACGCTATTATTGCTGACTGTACGAACATATGAGACGCTTTTATCTGTGGCTTTAGGAGCTGGTATGATTTGAGAATGTTTTCCCAGTTTTCGGTTTCCTTGAATGCTGACAGACTCTTGAGTGAGAAACCTGCGATGCGCCAGTCATCATCAAGCATCAGCTTCAACAGAAGCGATGCACTTTTTTCACGTGGAAGTCGTCCAAGCAAGGAGATGCAATGCAAACGAGTTTTCAGTTCGAGTTCAGGATTACTGGCAAAATTGTATGCAAGAGTTGGCACCAAATCCCCTTCAAACTTCACCAGATTATCCTCGCATGTATGCCGAATCGTGAACAATTCTTTGTCGGTCAACACGGAAAACATGTCGTACAGTGCTTCTGTTGCCTGTAGTTCAGCTAGTCCTGCAAGAATGATAACGCGAGAAGCGGTAGATCGACTTGATTTCAGCAAATCGCGGAATGTCGGTATTACTTCCTTCAGCTGAATCGCCTGCAGAACAGTAACCACGCGGGATTCAAGCTTCTTGTTTTTCGCAAGTTCAAAATATTTCTCAAGTGCAGTATCGCTTTTGTATTTCATGGCAGCAAGAATGTAAAGTGTGTTCGATACCACCTGCAGACTATCCTCGGAAAGTTTTTTCACGAGTATTTCACCGTATTTATCACCCCAAGCAACAAAAACATGTTGCAAGCATTCCATTTGCAAACCCTGATCG
>CAYZQB010000038.1:8870-21375 GCA_964480395.1 uncultured Planctomycetia bacterium | reverse complement strand
AAACACAGGAAAAAATCAGCAAACTCAACGATAACCTAAAATCGCTTGATTAATCTAAATTATTTTATTTTATGAAAAAACCCCCGATTCCTCGAGGGTTTTAAAAACATAATCTAAATACACATTTTATATGTATTCAGGATTGATTACTCGTCATCTTTTGGTTTTGGCTCAACTTTCGGTTCAATCTTAACAACTTTACCATAATTGTTCGTAACACCCGTATTCATGTCCATTGAAGTCTTGATTTCTGAGCCATCCTGTGGGTTAGCACCTGACAAACTGAAAACCATAACAAATGAGTGCTTCAAACATCTGTTGTTTGTAATATCAAGCTCAATTGATACTTCGAATTTAATGACGACCTGCATACCCCAGAAATCAGCTTTCTGTTCGATTTTTCCGCTGAGGCTTGCAATTTTCGTACCTTTAACATCGGTAACCTTGTTTAATTTGAGTTTGAATTCTTCTTTATTTTCTGCTGCTCCGCCCATTTGCTCAATACCTTCAGCCATCTCTTCATTAAACATCATGTCTTTATAGTTGAATTTGAAGCTTTCACCAACTGCAACGGGCTTTTTCGGCATTTCGAATGAATCAAAAAGCATAAGTGTTGATTCACCCATTTCTTCGAAAATATCTTTTTCAAGCTCAGGAAAATCCTTTGATTTCTCAGTGATTTTCATTTCACCATCTTTGATTTTTACAACAACCCAGTGACCGATAAGCTTAATCATATTTTTTGTATCTTCTTCATCACTGTCAGGCATTTCACCTTCAATTTTGATGTCCTTAAAATGTGATTTAATTTCAATTGGCACACCGTCTTTAACATCAATGATTTTGTTGTTAAGATTAATTGTAATTTTTGCATCAAATGCCTCGTCTTCGCCTTGACCTTTTGTTTCACCTTTCATATTCATTTTGAAAGTACGTTCGAATTCCATCCCTTTTGTGTAGACAATCTTTAGTTCGTATTTAACTTTGTCTTTGTCTTCAACTTTGGGCTCAGTCTTTGGTTCTTCTTTCGGTTCAACTGGTTCAACTGGTTCGATTGGTTCAATTTTCTTATCCGGCTCGACCTTTTTATCCGGCATGAGCTGTGCATTTAACGGCATGAATGCGAAAAGCACTGCTACAACAAGAACTCCCAAAAAAAGCTTCTTCATTTTCTCCTCCAAAAAGGGGTTTAAGTTAACGAAAAGATATATGATTTTTTGCCAATATTTCATAATACAGTTTAAAGTAAATTAATACTCTTAAAAATTTTGGTTAACACGCATTTTTTGCACATCATTTTGCACTTTTGCTGGTGTCTTCCTCATCATCCTTTAGAAAAGCACTTTTTTCCTTTATGAATTCAATTTGAGCGGTGCAGCCGATAAGGATTTTTTCATCAGGCACGAGGAATTTTATGATAACGTCAAAATCGTTTTTCCTTTGTTCGCTCAGGGGTCTCAGCGCGATAACTTCACCTTTATATGCGTTATTCGGGTCAGCGTCGATGAATATTTTAGCTTTGCGACCGATTAAGAAACGTGGAAAATTCATATAAGATGTAAGCAGACTCACGGCAACGTGGTTCGGGTCGTACAGCGTGAGTATTTTATGACCAACATCTGCAACCTGACCCATCTGTACATAAATCTCAAGTATTTTAAGGTTTTCTGGAGCTTTAATTTCAAGGTTTTCAATTTTCACATTGATGATTTGCATTTCTTTTTCAAGTGTTTGAAGCAATTTATTTGCTTTGCTAATTTCGTCATCAATAGTTCTTAAAAAACTCTGATATTTTGCATTCTCCCTACTTAAAATACTGTTACATTTCTCTAGTTCCTTGGTGAGATTATTTATCTCCAAGCTTGAAACGGTTATACCCTCAAAAGCCAATGACATATCAAGTTTGTTTTTGATTTTATCGCGTTCTAATTCAGCTTTTTTGGACGTTATAGTCAATTCTTCAATTTCGCTGCCTGTTTTCTTACCTTCTATATACTTCAGGTGTTCTGTTGCATGCTTAATGGCAATATCAGTTTTTGAGCGTGTTGTTTCCAATGTCGTATTCTCAAGAACAACAATTGTTTCACCTTTTTGCACAAAATCATTAACCTGTTTGTTAATTGTGAGTACTTTTCCGCCTGTTTCAGCATTTAATTCCCATAAATGATCCCAGTGAGGAATGATTCTGCCTGTGCCGGGAGGTAAAAAATATCCAAGTTTTGTCAGCTTTGATTCTTCATCATCAATGTAACTAAATGCCTCAGTTGCTTTTTCGAGGTTTTCTTCTTTTTTAAGTTTTTTATCGTCCTTTTGAAAAACCATTACAACACCGACAGATACAACGATGATTATGAAGATAATAAAGCTCCAATTCACCTTCTGTTTTGAACTTGCGATAACACGAACTTCGCTACCGGCTTCAAGATCGAAATCAGTTGCATCAGCCATCAAACTCCTCTAATTTAATTTGTAATCTTTAATCAGCTTATCCAGCATGCTTTTAGCGTGCATATCTTTGGGATAAAATGACAAATACTGCTCGAATGTGAATTTCGCACTTCTAACAATTAAATCTTTTTCTTCTTCAACTTCAACATTATTAACGTCGGATTTCTCGTGAATGAGCTTATCGAGAATTTCTAGTTTTATTATCCCAAGAAGTTTATAGTGCTTGCATTTGTTATCCGCTACTATCTGCGAAGGCACCTGCTTGGCTAAAATATACTCTGCAGTTTCCAAATCGCCAAGTCTGAGATACAAATTTGCTAGGTTTTCGTAGTCTTCGAGGAGAAGTCGGGAAATCGGAGTAATTTTATGATATTGCAAGTAAAATGATATTGCTTCCTCAATTTTTTTCTGAATCGTATAGATTATTGCAATCTGCTTTAATGCTTCTGTATTCAGAATATTATTCCGTACTTCGAATGCAAAACTATAAAATCTGACCGCCTGGTCAAATTCGTTGTGTCTATGAAGTATATTTGCGAGCAGAAACAGGATTTTGTAGTGTTCGCTGTCAAGGCGTTTCAGCGCATCCATGCATATCTTAATAGCACGATTGTCGTTTTCGGGAACATTGGAAAGATAAAGCGCGCGAGCCAGTAAAAACATAAGGTCAGCATCGGTTCTGTCGTTGCTCAAAAACCGTTCATACTCGCGAATCATCCGATTGATATAAATGTTTCCGTTTTCGTCAGGTTGAGTATATTCTGCTATTGAAACGAGCAAATCCTGATAGAACTCATGGTTGGCGACAGTTGCTTCGAATTCTGCCTGCATCAATCCGGTTCTCGCATAAGATGCTGCCTGCATTAGTGTATTTTGTATGTCTTCTTTATCTGCACCTTCCGATTGCTGCAAATTAACCGCTTCCTGATGCTTGAGTACAGAAAAGGTGAAATTCTTCCAGAAATATTCTGATATCAGGACTTCAGGTAAATCAGCACCGTTATTTAGTGGGTCATGCAGAGGAGTTGCTCCTGTACAGGAAATGATGAATATAGCTGTGATTGTAAGAAATATTATCAGCAGAATTCTGGTTATTTGCATGTTATTCCGTTATTGAAACATTAACAATTTACATTATTCCATATGCACAGTATTTTTGTAGTAAATATCACCAAACAACTTGATATTATTTCAGGATAACCTACTAAAATTTGGAATTAAGGAAACTTGACAGGAAGAAACCATGAAACACAATAATCGAATACTGTTTCTGCTATTGCTTGTGTCAATACTGTTTGGCGCACAATCTACAAGCTCTGTAAACGCTTTAGCTGCGCAAAGTCTCCAAAATGATGAATCACTGAGCAATGAAGATAAATTAAAAGAAGTTATTGACTCAGCAAAAGAACTGCTTTTCTGGGATATGCAGAATTTTCCCGGAACTGACAGAAATCGACCGAAAATACTCTCGTATCCGCCCACAATGCTTGAAATCCCTAAAATCCTTAATAGAATGTCGGAAATTGAATATAAAAAACTCAGCAAAGGCGATTATGTCGATTTTATGCTTCTGTCCCATTATTTATATTCTTTGTTTGAAGAAAACAAAATCCTGAAACAACACGAAAATAACCCGCAAATTTATCTGGTACCACTTCGTAGTATATCTTTCAAATATTCTGAGAAAATCGACATACGCCGAATTTACAATGCACTGAATCAGCTTCCAAATTTAAGCAGATATTACGAAGCAGCAAGAAAATATTTGAAATCACCATATGATGTCTATCTGAATCAAGCGATTGAAAGCATGAAATATCTTCTGTCGTTTCTCAACAAAACGCTGACATTTTCGCTGATTGACAATATTGACAAAATCCGAATCGAATCTTGGCAAAACGTTCTGTATAAATCCATCAAAGATGCTGAGAAATTTTTGGAGTATTTACATTCTCTACAAGAAAAAGCTGTAAAACTTTCCGACAAAGAAAAACAATTACGAAACAACATAGAAATCCTTCATAAGTTGAAATATAAACATCTTATACCGGAAACACCGAGACAGCTTCTGCAATTTGCAAATGAAGAGTTCGAGAAGATTGACCGAGAGATGAAATCCATATCTGTCAAGATTCGTGGAGATGAGAACTGGCATGCGGTTATTGAAGACATGAAAAATAATTGCCCGAAAGAAGCCGATATTTTTAGTACTACCGAAGAATATTTTGAGCAGGCGAAAAAAGTTATCAAAAATTCAGGAGTTTTCCCGCTTTCCAAGAGAATATTTGATGTCAAGGTCGAGAAATACGAAGATAAAGGTGATCAGAAAAACACCCCTTACGCATTTTATAGTTCGCTTGGTCGTGAAGAAGGGCAATTTGGCAAATACATGCTTGCACTGCCCACCAAGGATGTTTCAGATGATATTCGCAGACAGAAAATCCGCGATTTGTACAAGGAAAGACTGAAAATCATAACAGTGCATGAATGTTTCCCCGGACATCATCTGCAATTTTCATGGGCACAGAACATCGAGCGTAGTTTCATGCAGTCAAGACTCGGTTATTCATCAGTTTATGTCGAGGGCTGGGGACTATATTCCGAGCAAATTATGGGTGAGCTTGGATTTTATGACGGTCTCAAAGGTGTGCTGGCTATGTTGAAAATGCGGCTTTGGCGTGCAGCACGTGTAATTATTGATGTAAGCAGGCATTTTTTCGGCATGACTGAAGAAGAAGCGGTAAAACTTCTGACCGATAAAATTTTACTTGAGAAAATCAATGCAGAGGCAGAAGTACGAAGATATTTCAGCAGTCCGACACAACCCTTGTCATATTTGTACGGCTTGCGTGAAATTAACCGTCTGCGCAGTAAAATGCAGGAAAAGCAAGCTCTTGCGGGTAAAATATTCTCGCTTTACGATTTTCACAAAGCTTTCCTTGATTCGCCTTACATCCCCGTATATCTGCTCTGGGCAACGATGTTTAATGAATACAGAGAGCCATTGTTTGATTTAAATAAATTCAACATCGAAAAACAGTTAAAAAAAGGTGCTTAGGAGAAATAACTCTCAAAAGTAGAATCGATAATTCCTGCTAAATCGTTCAGTTTTGAGTATTCATCAAGATTTGCATCAAAAGGCAGATTCTTAAAATCTACATAACCAAGCTTTGTCGCAACATCATACTCACCAAGTGCATTGTCTAAAAACATGCACAAAATCGACATGTAATTTGCATCATCTTCGATAATTCCGTCTGTATAAAATATCACATCAACTTTGCCACGTTCAAAATCGAGTTCATATAGAAAATACATTTCATTAGGGTTTAAGGTTACATTACCGATTGTTATTGCATAATCAGCGTTTGTTCGCTGACGAAATGCAGTAAATTTCCATGCTGAAATTTTCGGGGCAGACTCAACAAGCAGGCGCACATATGGAAATCCTGCTTTTACTCCGTCAGCACTAATCGTCATTTCTCGAACACCATTAAAAATCGGCAAAAATACAAATGTTAGAGCACTGTGAATTTTCTTGATTTCACAAGTTAATTCTCTAATCAGTTTATCTTTTTTGTCCTCGAATTTATAAAGCTTGCCGGTATTTTTCTGAAACCATTTCCAGAATTTCTCGACTTTTTTCTGTTGTTCACTGACCATGACGAAACCATATTTTGTTTACGAATTTTCATCATATTATAGGATAATCAGATAGAATAAGTTTGAAAAAGAAAATTTTTGAAAATATTGGAGAATTTATGAAACAGTTCAGGATTTTTTCCATTATTATTTTGGTTTTGATAATATCATTTTCGCATTCTGGACTTGCAGATATCAAGGATTCATACACAGATTCCACAACAATCGCTGCTGCCATGACAAAAGCCAAGCAGGAAAACAAAAAAGTCCTCGTATATTTCACGATTTCAAGAGATTTTGCTGCTCATTATGATTTTGACCGATTGCTTTTCACATATCCTGATTTTATTGAAATAAAAAAAGAATATGTCATGGTTCGCGATTGGGCTACAACGCAGTATGCAAAGAGTAAAAGTACCAAGAATTTTACACAGATTGTTGGACAACCCCGCGTTTTGTACTTTGCAGCACTTGACCCGAACGACGAAACGTCAATCAAACATATCGAATTGAAAACTTCGCAAACAAGCCCATTCAACACTGAAGATGCAGTCGTGCGCGAGCTGATTCGTTATGCAAAAGGTGATAAATCCGCAGAAAAATATAAGCCGACACCTACAAAAGTACCAAAACTTAACGAATTGCTTGCAAAATACACTGAAGCAGTCGGCGTCATAGACGCCATGTCCAAAGAACAGGTTGATACGCGAATTACTGAAATGGATGCACTTCTTCCTGACGCAGTATTGACAGGCATTTTGCGTAACTATTATAACCGGAAAACTGGAGAACAGCTCAGGATTAACTCATGCATAATCAAGCAAAAAGCGGTGAGCAAAGTTGTCATCTGCTTTGATGAATACACGTATTTGACAGAAATCGGCAAATGGTCGCGCAAAGTTTTCTATCCAGTGCTTTACTGGCATCCGTATTTGACGGAAAATTTCATCAGGGCATACAAACCAGCTGAAATCGAAGTAATTCCGCGTGAAACCCGTAAAAAAGCTGATGTTTCAATGATTTATGCTGCGATTTTGGCGAGTTTTTCTTCAGAAAGCATGGAAGATTTGAAAAATAGCAGTGTTGAAGACCTAAAGAAGCTGTACACAGAAAAGAATCACAAACCACGCGGTGTTGTGCTTTTGAACATGAAATCACCGGAATATCTTGGAGGAGTTGCCCTTGCTGCTGGTAGGTCGCAGTGGGTTGAAATGTTTGACAGCGGATCAAATCCGCAGACGCGCACTGATCCTGCAGGTGTTGAAAAGATTCGCACAAATTTGATGAACCAGCTTGATAAATCTGGTTTTGCATACAAGGGCTGGGACGACATCGATTATATCACTATGGCAGCAAACATCCCTTTCAATTATGATTATGGAATTGCTGCTAACGGCGGAAATTATGTTACGGATGATGCAATTGCTCGTCTTGACAACGATTTGAGATATGCGTACGTTGGTCGGCTTATGTATGGCGCGGGTGTTGCGACGTATCAGGCAATGTGCTCATTGTTTCTCAAACCCGAAAAAACATTGTATTTCTCCAGTTATTCGGATTCAGGCATTTGGAAAACATATTGGCCTGACCAGGTTGAAGAAAAACTTAAGGCGGAAACCGTTTATCACCCACAAGCCACGATAGCCAAATTTGTTGACATTATGCGGCAGGGAAATAAATATAATTTCATATATATCAACAGTTCCGGCGGGTCGCGCAATTGGTCAACATCGTCGGGTGGTGGCACGCATAATCATATCCCGTTTTCAGTGCCTTGCTCGGTTCATATGACACATTCAGGAACATTCGGCTCACCATTCGATGTCGATTCAATCGCAGTACGCTGGATACTCGGTGGAGCATTCTGCTATCTCGGTTCCCACAGCGAACCCTATCTGGATGCATTTGTTATGCCGAATCGGTCAATCACCCAAGCCCTTAATGGTCTTCCTCTCGGTGAAACATTTCGGTGGTCTGCTCCAAACAGTCGTTGGCGACCTTGGAAACTCGCTTTTACAGGCGACCCAATGTACTCCATCACTGGTTCAAAACCAAGCAGACAAAAACCGGACAAAATTGATAAAAAACATACAGTCGCTTCAGTTTTCAAAGATTTTTACAAAGATATGAAAAGAACTAAAGAACCTGATAGAGCAACTGTTTTCAGCCAAACACTCGCCCTTGCACTCATCCAGAATAAAATTTCCGAAATCAAGAAAACTCTGAAACTTATTTATAAATATCAGTTAAAGGACGAGGATATTAACCAACTCCTGACAGAAATCCTCGGTTTCTTCCTGCATAATATTGATGAAAAATATTTTGATTTGTTCGAACTCGTAAAAATGCCTGAGAAATTCGATAAAATGAATAATTGGATGTTCGACAGGATTTTTATGCGTCTGCATCCATATTTAGCAGCACAGAAATCAACAGTTGCTACAAATTTTATAAAGCTGCTTTCAGTACTTTTAATACCAGATATACAACTCGATTACATCACCAGAATGTTGAAATCTCTTGTTGAAGACACGGAATATCAGAAAAAAACCACTAATACAAAGGATCAGCTTGTAACTGTATTTCTATCAGCTATGAAAAAAGGTAGCAAACTTTACGAAAATGCATCGAAAATGCTAGAAAAATAAAGTATTATAGTGAAATTCGAAAAAAAGTAATTCTCGACATTATTTTTCGACTTATGACTTTTTTTTTAACGGAGATGTGTTACAAGTTTTCACTCAATTAAACGTGAGTAGCATATGATAAGTGACGAGAAAATGAAAAACAGCGGCTTTGACGAAGATACTTCTGAATCGACCTCAAATGCAAAAGAAGTGAAAGAAAGCTCATCTGAAGGTGTTGAAAACCTTGAGAATCAATCTGCTTCTGATGATGCATTAAAAAAACTCAAAAACGATGATACGATAAGAATCGCGCCAGATGCCTTCAAACGGGTTTTTAACACTGACAAAATTCAGCACATGGATGAAATCGGCAGTCCTGACAACTTCGAGTTTGACCTTGCACTTGCACACAAAAATGACAAGCAAAAAGAGGCTGAGATTCTTGAGATGGACAGAGACGTTCAAAACGGCGATAAAATTGATGAGGATTCGTTTAAATCGACTTTTTATGTTGGTGAACTCGGTGACGAGGATGATATTGATATTTTACCTCTGATTTTAAAAAGAAACTCACAGTTGCAAAAAAAATATGATATAGAAGAATTGAATAAAATTAAAAAAATTAGAAAAAAAAAATAAGATATTTTACGAGAAGGAGATTATCGTGGCTGAACAAGATCAATCCTCTGGAACTGTAGCCGTTAAGGAATGTCCGAAGTGTAACACCAAGATGAAAATCACTGCTGCTTTGCGCGGCAAACGGATTAAATGTCCTGGTTGCAGCATTTTGTTAAAAATCAGCGATGATGGAAAAGTATCTGTACCTGTTATGACAACTTTCATCAACGCGAAAATCTGCCCAGCATGTTCTACAAGGATGCGTATTACAGAAAATCTTCACGGAAAAAAAATCAAGTGTCCGAAGTGCACAACTTTGCTGCAAATCAGCGACATGGGTGAGGTTGCACTCGTTTCAAAAACACAAGATGATGAAGATGTTTCACAAGGAGATACGCAAGATCAATTCAATATCAATGCTGCTAGGAAAGCAGAACAAAAGCTGGAACCACCCGCTGACGAAGACGAAGAACAATTGACTGTCGGTGATGATGAATCCGAACAGGCAATGAAAAAGGATGAATCTATTATTGAGTTGAGACCACCAGAACGCGAAGAGGAAACTGATGAAGAACCTGCCAAGGACACTGCGATTTTCTTGAAAAAGGAAATTACCAAGAAGAACTTCAATATTCTGATTTATGCGAGTTTTTTCGTTGCATTAGTTCTTCTAATAATCATGATAATCGACATTTTCACGAATTTTAACATTATTACATCGCCGATTTATGGTTCACCCAACGCTTCTGCTGTTGATGACGGTTCAAAAATTCACAAGCAGAAATCCGAATTCGAAATCACCAAAGATTTTGCAGACAATGCAATTGGATGTTTGAAAAATGCCAATATCGCAAAAATGAAACCCGAAATTTGGGATGATTCAAGCAAAAAAGGATCAGTTCTCGTTGAGTATAAAAACGGGATTTACAATTATCTGGAAGCACAAAAGCACTGGTATCAGCTGATTATCAATCAGATTAAGAAAGATGGATATGAAAAAGGTGATATCAGCAAAGATGCTAACAATGAATTGACAAAAGCGATGATGAATGGAAAAACGCTTTTCATGCAGGCAAGAGTTGAGCCAGAACTTTGCTATATTTTCACTGACATGAAATTCAAAGAGCTTGCGGATAACGTGATGAAAGTCCGAGACTCTTACAGAATGCTTGTAAAGAAGGATGCGCCAGAAGCAAAATTTGATGACCTAGACGAAAAAGAAAATATCGTCTGCAACGCCAATACCAAAAGAATTGCTGTTATGATTATATTGAATCAGTACATTGCTGATATTGCCAATTGCGATTCAGCATCACCGAAATATGCTAAAATTCAGAATATTCTTGAAACTACAAGCAAGAAATTCTTTGAAAACTGCTGGTTCGTTCTTGATGCATATTACAAATACATGATATATGCAATGGAAAACGGACTTAAACCCGATAAGAACATTATGCTAATGGCACAGATTATCGAATCTGATGGTTTTGATGCAATTGAAAATCAGATGAAAAAATCGGGTGTCAATGTCGACCGGAATGCTGTAGTTTCAGAAGAAATGGTAACTAGCAATGCAACTATGAAGGAAAGAATTGGCAATTACGGCAATTAAGCACAATCCGCACATTTCATAATCTTAGAAGGAGTTAAACGTAAATAATTCCGAACAGACTAGCATTTATTACGTATAAACTTTATGAATTTGTTTTGTGAGATGCTATGATTCAAAATTCTGAAATTTCAACGAAAACAGAAGAGGTACAAAATGGCAAACAGCCCGATTGAAAACAACCCGGATGAAAATAAACCGGATGAAAAGCCCTTAGACGAATTAATCAATATTGGTGACGAAACAGACGAAGAAACACGCGATAAAATTAAAGGAAAAAAGAAAAAAGGGATTTCCAAAGCTAGGTATAATCTGTTGTACTATGGCAGCATTTTTATAACGATTTTTGTCGTTGCAGTCATTGTTATAGACTGGACAACCGGCATCAACATCGTTACAGTTTTATTCATTGATAAGAATAAAGAACCTGCTACTGACAAAGAAAAAGGGAAAACTACAAATGTAAAAGAAGAGAAAAGCGATTATGACAAAACCCTTGCGTATGCTGAGTTTTCACTGAAATATTTTAAGGAAGCTATCAAAGAGCAAGGTGATAGAGAAATAACTGATTTGTCTGAAGAAGGTGAAAAGGGGAGAGTTTTAACGAATTATAGTAAGGGAATCTCCTATTTTTACCAAACTCAACAAATGTGGTTCACAATCAATTCTGCTGGGATAAGTAATTCTGGTTACGAAAAAGGCGATATTGCTCATCAAAAAGACAATAAATTAACGAAAATCATGGCAGAACTTGAGACATACGTTATGGCAGCACAAAATAATACTGACCTGGCATATGTTTTCTCTGACAGAAATATAAAAAACGCTCAAAATAAGGTGGAGAGTCTAAAAGAATCATATATGAATCTGCTAAAGAAATTTGGACCGAAAACACCAAAGGACATTCTCGAAAGACTCGCACTTGAATTTGATAGAGCAGACGATAAAAGAAAAGAAGTGCTGGGAACGATTCGTAGTTTGTTTACTGACATTTCAGATTTGAAAAAAGATGATGAAAAATATAATGCACTTCAGATAAAATTAGATGAAGAAGGTAAAAATATATTCCGTCATTGCTGGATGACACTCGCAAAATACTACAAATACATGAAATATGCCATGGATAATAAACTCACACCGGATGAAATAACAATGAAATCTGCGAAGAAAATCGAGGACAGCTCATTCAGCTTTATTGAAGACCAACTCAAAAAATATGGTGTCAATGTTGACAGAAATACCGAATTCGCTGAGGATGTACGCCTAAAGGTCGAGGAATCGAAAAAGGAAGTCGGCGATTACGGCATGGATAAGGACGATGAAACTCAGACAATTCCTGATAAAAAGGAAGAAAAAAGCTATACAGATGATGACGACGACGATGATGCTGATGACGACGACGATGACGCTGATGACGACGACGATGACGCTGATGACGACGACGATGATGCTGATGATGACGACGATGATGCTGATGACGACGACGACGACGATGATGCTGATGATGACGACGATGACGCTGATGACGACGACGATGACGCTGATGATGACGACGATGATG
>CAYZQB010000038.1:0-8770 GCA_964480395.1 uncultured Planctomycetia bacterium | reverse complement strand
GACGACGATGACGCTGATGACGACGACGATGACGCTGATGATGACGACGATGATGCTGATGACGACGACGATGACGCTGATGATGACGACGATGACGACGACGACAAGAACTAACTTACATAAGTAATGCTTGAATAACTGAATTTGATAACATAAATACAAATCCTGCGTAATTGCAGGATTTTTTTATTACTTGATTTCTTTTTTAAGAGAAATATAGTTTTTTTTTATGACTTTATTTTTTATATGATGTTGCATGCATATAACATATTAATTCAGCAAAATATCATGAAATCATTGCAGAAAATCAGCTTTCTGGCAGCAAATCTCTGTACTTGAGTTATGTTTATGAGTTATTTGCATATATGAAAAGGAGGAAGAAGTGTACTTTTTAGCAGATTTAATCAGTGAAATCGCAGATGAACTCCGTGTATTCGCTGCGCCCGGTATTCTTTTAGGTCCAATTGTGTGCTTATTTGGATATCGAATCTTCAAGGTAATGTTGTTTATAACAGGATTTTTTGTTGGTGCTGCGTTAGCGGGTACGTTTACTTTTGCTAAATCGTATGAAAATTATATAATTATCTTTGCATGTCTTATTGGTGGATTATTCGGCGGATTGTTGACTTTATGCTTGTATTACCTTGGTGTATTTGTAATTGGTGCTCTTTTTGGAGGAAGTATAGGTGCAGTGCTGTTCATTGTAGCCAAAACCTCGCCTGAGCCAGTTGTTCTTCTCATTCTTGCTATTATTGGTGGAATTGTTGCTATTGTAATACATAAGTTTATGATTATTATCTCAACTGCTTTCGGTGGTGCACTGCACTTTATCATTGGACTTGCATTCATCACACTTGGCTCATTCCAAATCACTGAAACTGAATCTATCTTCAGAACTATGGGAAGTAAAATCTACATATTTGCATTGTTATGGGTTTTGCTTGGATTATTAGGAGTATTTTTCCAGTATAAAACTGCTCCTAAAAAAGATGAGACAATTCAACCTTTTGATGAACCCCTCGACGATAATTTTATTCAAATATCGGATAAAACAGACGACGATAATTTTATTCAAATATCGGATGAAACAGACGACGAGGATTATATTCAACTTTCGGGAGAGTTCGACGACGAGGATTTTATTCATTTTTCCGATGAATTCAATGACGAAGGTTTTATCCAACAAGTAGATGAAACTATTGACGATGAAAGACCTGAAGAATAAAAAAATGGGGGACAGTGAATATTACCAGCGTATCTATTGGCATTGTGAGGATTTTTTTATTGGTTTGTGATTTATTCCGTGATTTTACTACTTTTAGCTTCAGGTTCATCGGGAAGCACGCCATATGCTTTTTTCACTTCCACAACAACTTTTTCGAGCATGTCTTTATTCTCGCTGAAAAACTGCTTGGCTTTCTCACGCCCCTGACCAAGCTTGATATCGCCGTAGGAGAACCATGAACCAGACTTATTCACAATATCCTTCGTAACAGCAAGGTCTATAACATCACCAATAAATGAAATGCCTTTGTTGAAAATAATTTCAAATTCTGCTTTCTGAAACGGTGCTGCGGTCTTGTTTTTTACAACTTTCGTTCGCACCCGCGTTCCAACAGAAGTATCACCTTCACCAGAAAGCGTACCGATTTTGCGAATATCAATACGAATTGACGAATAAAACTTGAGCGCGCGACCGCCAGGTGTCGTTTCAGGCGAACCGTACATCTGCCCGATTTTTTCACGTAACTGATTTATGAAAATAATTGTTGCATTAGCTTTTGCGGAAATTGCCGTCAACTTGCGAAGTGCCTGACTCATAAGCCGTGCCTGCAGCCCAACATGAGTGTCGCCGATATCACCGTCAAGCTCGGTTTTCGGAACTAATGCTGCCACAGAGTCAACAACTATCAAATCTACGGCACCGCTTCGGATTAAAGTATCAGTAATATCGAGTGCTTGCTCACCGTAATCTGGTTGAGAAATTATCAATCTGTCAACGTCAACACCAATGTTTGCAGCATAGAGCGGGTCGAGTGCGTGTTCTGCATCCATATATGCGACATTTGCATTTGTTCTCTGAGCGGATGCTACGCAATGCAATGCTAGCGTAGTTTTACCAGATGATTCAGGACCGAAAATCTCGATAATTCTACCTCGCGGGATACCTGAACCGCCAAGGGCAATATCAAGCGACAGCGCACCGGTTGAAATACCGCCAATAAGAACACCTTTCTTCTCGCCAAGAAGCATCACAGCACCTTTGCCGTAAGTTTTTTCAATCTGAGAAAGCACAAATTTTAGTGCTTTCTGTCTATCATTTTCATCGTGATCATCTTTTTTATTCTGCTTTGCCATTTTTACTCCACTTCACAAGTGTCGAACTGTAAATATACTATTTGATTGCTTAACACAAAATAAATTAATAAAATAAAATTTGATAATATCATCGATATCCTTAACAAATCTGATTTTATCAGTCCAAACATAGGTATCTTTTAGAGAAATACAAATGAATAATGAAAAGGCAAAGTCAAAATTATCAAAAATCCTTCTAAGCACAATCAGCGGGTTTTTCTCGGTTTTGGTAATTATTTTTATGGGGTTTAGCGTTACTGCTATGAACACAAGCTGTAGTACTACTGAAACTTATGGCAATGAAGCAATACTCGACGAAAAAATGACTACCGGTCAGCACGTGCAAAATATTATAACTGCACCATTCAGAATTATCGGTGGTTTGATTATATATCCGTTAAAAGCTGTATTCATCGATTTCCCATCTGCACTTTTTGATTCTTTGGGCAATGATCTCGATGAGTATTCCGAGAAATTACGTGCAGGAAGCCAGCGTGACAAGGAAGAAGCATTGTTTTTCCTCGTTTATACGAAGAATCCAGATTCATGGAAGCTCATT
This sequence comes from uncultured Planctomycetia bacterium, assembly GCA_964480395.1. Classification (GTDB taxonomy): domain Bacteria; phylum Planctomycetota; class UBA8742; order SKZP01; family CAYZQB01; genus CAYZQB01. The sequence continues at coordinate 5,853 of CAYZQB010000038.1, read as the reverse complement.
GTCAAAGCATTTGAAGACGAAAATCCTGAGATTAGAAAACAAGCGATTTTGAGCTTAGTTAAACGAAAAGACATTCCAAAAGATACTATTCAGCTAATAAGATCACTTTTGCTTGACCCAAACTCAAGTGTGCAACTCGCTGCGATTTATGCACTCGGTAAAATCGGTACAAAAGAAGATATTAAGATATTGCAGGAAATATACAAGAACGATGATAATGCTGAGGTTTTCAAGTCTTTCGCGCTTTTAAGTATGTCTATGCTTGGAGTTTCAGAAGCAGAAACCGAAGCAACGCTTATTCTCAAGCAACCTGACAAACACCCTGTGATGTATGCCAATGCTTTGATGTGCATCGGATATTGCGGTATGCAGAATGTTGAAAGTGCGAAGATTCTGCGGGAGTCGGCAGTTAGCGACGATGAAAGAGTAAGGACAGCGGCAATAACAGGGCTTGGTGCTGCAAAAGATTTTGAGTATCTCGAAGGACTGCTTTCGAATTCGAAAATAAGTGATGAAATTAAAATGAAGATTCTGATTGTGCTTGGAGAATTCGGTGGTGTTGACAAAATAGATATTATTAGAAACTACATGATAAGCTCGAAAAACAATGAACTCAGACAGCATGCTGTTTATGGTCTTGCAAAAGCTCGCTACAAGCCGATTGTCGGAGAATTAATTGAAAACCTCAATCTCGATTCACCAGCAATTCGTCGTGGTGAAAGAAAAAGCCAGACAATTTGGGTCAGATTATGGTCGTTGAGTTTCCTATTTGAGCTTACCGAACAAAATTTTGGCATAGATTACACACCCTGGAAAGAATGGTGGGATTCTGAAAAAGAAGAATTTCTTAAGAGCGATAATTAAACACGAGTTTGACTGATGACTGATACTGTTTACGATGATGATGCCAATAAAATCGAATATGATCCTGAAAAGCTCTTTACAGAATCTCATGCTTATAAAATCTATATTTTGGACGATTCTCATCTTTTGAAGCTTTATTCATATAAAACAATACCTAAAGAAATTAAGCGAAATCTTGATTTAATCCAGTCAACAAATATCAATATTCAACAAATAATACTGCCAAAAAACCTTGTATTCTCAGATTCTGGTGCCGTTGTGGGTTATACAATGCGGAAACCACAGGGTGAAAACATTCTTCGGTCGATTTTCATCAAATCTCAATTTCATAGACTTTTCCCTGTTTGGGACCGGAGCAATCTCATCAATCTCTGCATTTCACTACTTAACCTGATTAAGCAATTACACAGAGAATCAATATTAATCGGGAATCTCAACCCTAAAAGCATATTCATCAAAAGTGATACTGATATTTCAATAATAAACCCGGAAGAATTCGTTTATCTTAAAAATATCGAAAATAAATCAGAATTCGACTATGAGCGTGATGATTTTATCATGGCAGTTTTTATTTATATGATTCTTATCCCCGGCAAACCGCCATTCCAAGTTAAACTCGGTACAAACGCTATCGACAATCTGTTGAAAATGTTCCAAAATTATTCAATAAGCCATGAATTTACGTGGAAACAGCCTGAGGATGAAGATAAATACCTCTGGAACAGTCTGCCTGAAGACATTCGGACGAGTTTTCACAGCATATTCAACAAGGAAAAACGATTTACTGAGGATATGTGGATTCAACTTCTCGGGAATTTCAAGACCGAATTACTAGAAAAGAAGCCCAAAATTAAGATTTTCAAGAAAAAACGTGAAAAGGATTCTATTAAATTTACAACTTCGATGAACCTGCATGAGGGCGGAATCGGTTCAGACAGGACAGTTTTAAGCAATGACACAGAAAATGGATGCAAAATTGCTGTACTCGAATTAAGCACGAAAGCAGTAAAACTCCTTATCGGCAATAAGAGCTGGGTCAATGCGGAATTTCAATTCGACTTATTTAGCAGGTCTGCAGACTTGACTAATACAGGAAAAGGGCTGGATGACAATAATCATATGAATCTCACATTTTTCGAGAATTCTGTTGCGCCTTCAATTGAAAAATTCCTTAATATTGCTAACGAATCAAATGTTAGTGAAATTTTTACAGTAGCAACCGCTGCATATCGGGCAGCACGAAACAATGATGAAATTCTTAGTTTACTCAAACGCAAATTTGACCTTAATGTGCGGATTCTAACAAAAGAAGAGGAAGCACAGGCATCGTTTGATGCATTTGTTTTCAGCGGTCATCAATTCATTCAAACGTTAAATGATTCAGTTATTCTCATTGACCAAGGCGGCGGATCCACTGAAATCTCTTTTTTCAACAATCTCAAACTCGAAAAGTCAATCAGCTTAAACCTCGGTACAACAGTGCTGCAGAATATTCTGTTAAATAAATCAAACTTGAATTTATCACTATCTGATGCACTCCATGAAACAGATGACATACTTTTTTCGCGTATCGAACAGTATTTTGAAGATATTCCTCATTACACAGATGCCCGAGAATACAGCTGCATTGCCCTTGGTTCAGCAATAACAAATGCGACAGACATGAGAAGTAACAAACAACAACACGGTATAAGATTGAATGCAAAAGCAATACATCAGCGAATAGAAGCGACTGAGAGAGATATTATTCGCAATTTCCGAAGCATCAACGATCTTATGAGCTCTATAAGTCGCGAGAACTACCGATCATTTTCATTCATGGAAAACCTGTTAATTATGCGCCTTGGGTTGCCAATGTACCTGAAAATATTCGATATCTTCGGTATCGATGAGCTTGTTGTTAGCGGAACCGGACTTTGGTACGGGATTTTCTGGCAAAAATGTCAGCAACCATGATGCATTATTTTTCACTTGAGTATCCTTTGTATCCTTGAAAAAACTCCTTAATGCGCAGAATTGCAGGAACGAAGAGGATTGTAGCAAAAAAGCAGCAGACGATACCGATTGTCGCAACCCAGCCGAAACTTGCAATACCACGGTACGGATTGCTGATTAACATGCCAAAACCGATGCCAGTTGTTATCGTCGTTAGCAAAATCGCTTTGCCCACAGATGTTGACACAAGTCGTATCGATCCTAATCCTTCCTTTCTATATCTGTGAACGAAATGCACACCGTCGTCAACACCGATGCCGATTATGACCGGAAACGCAATAAAGTTGATATAATTATATTTGATTCCAAAAACGTACATTAGCCCAAGCATCCATGTCAGGGAGATAAACAGGGGAGCAGCAGCGAGAAGAGTGTAACCTAATGCGTTTGCAATGCTATTAAAGCCGTTGAATTTTGCAGTTGCAATAAATTGCACAAGCAGAATAATAAATATAAAAATAAGTGCCCAAAAACCTGCTTTGACACCTTCCCTTCTTGTTTCCTCTATCATCAGAAGCATAATCTGCGGTGTTCCAGTAGGTGTCGGCAGAGTCTCGATTGTGCGAATGTTTGTAACAATTTCTTCCCCAGAATCATTTTTCGCTTTTTTAATATCTGTTCCAAAAGGATTTTCATCATCATCGTCATCATCGTTGAACGGGTCATCCTTCTTGGAATCCTCATTAAATGGATTATCTTCTGTTTCCATGTTTTTTATTTCTTTTTCACCGAGTGTTTTCTCCTTAATTACGAGTGGATTCAGCGGTTTTTGAGTTATAGCTTCAACGAAAGACATCAACGGTTCTTTTTCCCAGACATCACGCTTGGAATAGATTGAGATTGCGTAAAGCTTTTTCTCTTTACCAGTCTCTTTATCCATAAGTCTTGTAACGTACATATTTCTCAGCAATATCGGCAGCATTTCTTCGGTAACTCTCTCGGTGTTACACATCGTGATTATTCGCTTCTTAAAATTCACAAAGAAATTCGTATTAAACCGGTTCATGATTTGAACGAGTATTTGCGGATTAATCTTATATATTGTTTCAAGTTTTTTCATCATTTTGTCGAAAACAGTGTTTTTATTATCGTCAACACCGATGCCGAAAGTCTTGAGCTTGCGCGTTAATTTGTCCAAACCACTTTGAATGCTAAGCGAGTACATTTCTATGAAATTATCCTTTAGTCGTTTCAAAATCGCAGGATATTCATCGTTTTCTTCACGCAAAACCGAACTTTTTTCAAGATTGTCCGCAAGATTGTTATATTCGATAACGTCGCTGTCAGAAGGTTTCGCGCTGAAAAGCCATTGAGCATCACTTTTCCTTATCTTCCTTGGTGCAGTGTTTACAAAGGTTTTTCTGAATTTTTCGATGATTTCCGCTGATTTTGCTTGTTCATAATCATTCTGAATATAATTGGCAATAGAATCAACATATCCTGCAGCCTTATAAATCTTATCTCCCTCATGTACAAAAACCTTTGTCCTATAATAATCCATGATAGCTCGTGCATCTTCAAGATCATCCGCCATAACCCACGTGATATTTGGTGTCTGATCGAATTTATCCTGAATTACATGTTGAAGTTCGATTGATTTCAATCCTGCGGGTTCAAGATTGAGGAAATTATACTCCATCGTGTTTTTCGCTCCTTCTATCCATGCAAATACTGAAATAACAGCCAGCACAATTAGAATCGCGAATGCTGATACCGGATTCTTAAACATTGTATGAATTATTGACCCAAGTATAGGAAAATCAGTTCGCGGAAGATGAAGTAAGTTTTTATGCTTTATATCCTTTGTATCATCATGGTTTTTTGAAGAATTTTTAGTTAATTCTTTGTCTATTGTATATTTTAGTGCCTCTTCTTTAGAAAGACCGAGTTTCTTTGCAGTTCGTATCTCTTTTGTAACAAGAAGTGATGGCAGTATTATGAAACATGCTAAAAGCTGAAAGAATATTCCACCACCTGTTGCAACGCCGAATTCAACGCTTCCGTCCATCGAAGATATAATCAGAGCTAAAAATGCAGCAGTTGTGGTCAATCCTCCGACAATAACCGCAGGACCCGTATGATTCAATGCTTTCGAAATTGATTCTTCGATTGATTTCCCGAAACCACGCTCTTCGGCGTATCGGGTGATGATGTGAATTACAAAATCTATACCTAAACCAATTAAGATTAAGCTGCAAATCGCTGTAAAAATTGATAACTGCCCAAAAACAAGAGTTATTGTTCCGAGAGCCCAAATAATTCCAATCATTAATACGAACGCACCGATTAACGGAAATGTTATCTGCCTGAACGAAAAACTTAGGACAATAAAGATGATAATTAGGGCTACTACAGAAAAAATAATTGTAAACACCGATATCGTTTCCATTTCATCTTTGCCGATTGCTCCCATACCTGTGTAGCCGATAAAATTGATATGTGGCATCGATTTGTAGTATCCTTTTTCGTCTTTTTCATCCTGCTTGACCCAAGCGTCTATCTCATTGATGATGGATGTTGCGTCGTATATCATTTCCATGGAATCACTCATCGTGTGTGCCATTTCGATGTAAATCAATAGCATGCTCTTGTCATGTGAGAAAAAATACGGCTCTCCAACTGACATGAGGTCAATAGCATGGGCAATTCTTTCATCGCTGATTTCTCTCTCAGCGGATTCCGTCAGAATTTGGAAGAAATCAACCATGCCCTGAAGACTGCTCAATAATCGTTGTTCGTCTTCATTGAGTTTATCTGAATCACCTTCACTGCCGGTGTAAGATTTCTCAAGTGCTGTGTTAATGCCGTCAATCGAGGCGATGATATTCGGGTCATCAAGCATAATCAGCATATCTTTGAGAACACTTGCCTTCATGCTCATCAATGCATGATTCTCGAAGAACTCCATGGGCATTTTATGATAAACATTTTTAACTACATTGATTGTTTCACCAGTTTTTTTTGTGCGTTTGATTGTTTTAAGTTTTTCAACGA
>CAYZQB010000037.1:14100-21838 GCA_964480395.1 uncultured Planctomycetia bacterium | reverse complement strand
TTTATCTCAGGTGATTCGAATCTATACGTTGACATAATTGAACCACTTGGGACAAAAGCAAAGGAGCGAAATGACGAATTCTTCGATGCCTACGCTGTTGTAATAAACAAATTTACTAAGGATTTCTCTGAACGATTCTGCATAGATGGTAGAATAAATTGGGAAGAGCTTGTTCGATTCAATTCTGCAAAAAACTCTTAAAAGAAGTATTCATGCAGATAGTGGGACCCGGTGGACGCGTGGGGTAGCGCAGGTGGTCGAGTTTACGCAACCGCTATCAACGCCCTCACCCTCGAAACACCATATCGTTACAACTTTATCGGTTAATCCACAGTCGATAGATAAACAGATTTAACAATCGCGACATCAAAAATTGTTGTTAAAAATAAAGATTTATTTCGAACTCGTTGCCTGATAATATATACTAAGAGTGTCTATCAAATTTTAGCCAGTATATCGAAAAATCGAGGTAAATATGGATAATAAATTTGCTGTAAAATTTTTTTTAATTAGTTTGTTTTTTCTTTTTATAGCAAGCTGTTCAGGTGATTTATCCGACCGTGCAGCAACTGAAAAATTAACCAATTCTGAAGATAAAACCTATGAAAATCTCGATTTCAAGCCAACTTTTTATCTTAAAAACAAATACAATAGTCGTATCAAGTTCCCATTGCCACATCTTATGGAAGAATATTACACTATCCATGCAAATGTTGAGGAATTTTCCGAGTTTGCGATTTCAAAAGGCATTGAGACAATTGATTATAAAGTACGGGCAGTTGTTGAGTTTAAAGAGAATATAGAAGGCAACATACCACCAGAAGTACTTGAAAGATATGAGATTCAAGACGGATGTATCGGTAAGAGATGGATTAAAGGTTACATCCCAATCTATCGGTTTAATGCTCTAATTGAGGAATTTCCTGACATTCATCAAATACGCATGCACAAAAAACCCAGCACAAAAGCGATGGTTTCTGAGGGATTCGCTAAAGTTAATGGCACACCTTGGAAAACTGCTGGTTATACAGGCAACGGGATGAAAATCGCTGTAATTGATTTTGGTTTCGAGCATATCGGCGATTTGGTTGCTTCGGGTGATTTTACAACTACTTATACTGGAAAGGATTTTTCAGGATACGGCTTTCCAGGTTTCGATTATCATGGCACTGAGTGTGCTGCAATCATATATGATTTTGCTCCGGATGCTGAATATTATTTAATAAATGTTGATGAAATTACTGATGTTGAAGATGCTAAAGACTACTGTATTGCAAATGGAATCAATATTATCTCTATGTCATTAGCATGGGATAATGATTTCTACGGTGAGGGTTTGGGTGATCTTTGTGATATCGTAAATGATGCAGAAGCCCACGGCATACTTTGGGTCAACTGTTCTGGGAATGAAGGTTGCGATTGTTATTGGACTGGTGATTGGGCTAATCCAGATGCGGATGATTGGCATAGTTTTTCAGGTTCTGACGAATTAAACGATATCCAGCTGAATTACGGTGAAACGGTGTTTATTACACTTACCTGGGATACTAGCCTTTGCAACTCCGATCAAGACTATGATTTATTGCTATTCGATTCTAATCTAAACCAGGTGGACATCAGCGACAATATTCAGGATGGCAATGACCAACCCATTGAAGACATAATTTATACACCTACATCATCAGGAACTTATTATATCGGTATTGCCAAATATATCGCGAATGGAACATCAAAATTTCGATTGTTTTGCAGTTTAGATTATTGTCTTGAGTATGCAGATTCTTCATATTCAATTTCAACTCCTGGAGATGCTGTCGGTTCATTAACAGTTGGAGCAATTGATGAATATGATTGGAATTCAGCACCAATAGAAGATTTTAGCTCACGTGGACCTACAATGGATGGCAGAACAAAACCAGATATTTGCGGACCCGATGGGACAAGCGAACAATATGGTTGGGATTATTTTTATGGTACATCATGCTCAACTCCACACGTAGCAGGAGTAGCAGCGGTTTATTGGTCTTCAAATACTGCATATACTTGCTCTGATGTAAGAAGCTTTATAGAAAATAGGGCAATAGATTGCGGGACGCCAGGAAAAGACAATATATACGGGTGGGGAAAACTAAACTTAGGTTCAATTCCAATACCAGATGACAATTACGAGCTGAATAATTCATACACTTCGGCTTATGATTTATCAAATAACGAGCAAACTTGGCTTAATTCAATTGCCGGCTTAGGTATTCAAGTTGATGATGACTTTTTCGAGATTTACGTCAAAGATGGATATAATCAAGTTAAGGTAGAATGTTCTTTTACTCATAGTCAGGGTAATATTGAATTAGAGTTGCTGGATTCAAGCGGTGGTTCATTTACACCTGTATCTGGCTCAAGTATATCGACATCAATAAGCGATAATGAACTCATTGAGTGCAAAGTTCCAACTTTCGGTACATATTATATTCGTGTATTTAATGCAGACAACGGTAATCAATATGATTTATGGTGGGATGATATACTGATATCTCCAGATACACCAACTGGGTTTGAAATAAATATAACAACAGTTTCGCGAATAATTTTAAAATGGAACGCTTCTGCTGGTGCAGCAAGTTATCAACTTCAGCGCGGTTTATCTGATGCTGGTCCTTGGTCGGAAGTTTATAATGGTGATAATACATCTTATGCAAATACACGCTTATCTCGGAATACAACATATTGGTATTGTGTCAGAGCGACAAACGGTGTTGGCAGTTCCAATTGGTCAGCCCCAATTTCCGGGACAACTCTAAATTCATCTGCGACATCGGGTGGATTTTGTGGATATTCAACAGCTTGTGATGAGAAAAATGATATTCAATTAGTTTTTCTCGTTGTGTTTTTGCTAACGCTTATTTGTGTTCGAATTTATCGTAAACATTAACAGGCAAACCTGTTATTAAATTTCTGCACTGACAGTAGGATTCATAAGTTATTTGACCTTTTGACAATGTTACAAACTTAAACCAGTATTTCTTTGCATCCCCCTGTATTATCATTGAGTTTTATTGCTGTGTATTGTGGTCTAAGATGTTTGTAAGGTGAGTCTTTCTGTTGTCATTTCTACGAATGCAGGAATCCAGTTTGACTCCCAGAAATTTAACTTGAATCCATGTAATATTCAAGCTCTCGAAGGAACAACATGTCATTCTAAGCGAAGCGAAGAATCCAGTATTATTCTTTTTTACTGTATGACTACTATGCTCTGCGTTTGCGGAGGAGCGGGAGGAGGACGATTGAAAGGATGATGATTGCGGCGAAAGATATGCCGAGATAGGTTAGGATGTCGGTTTCATCAGTCAAACCAGCATCATCAGTTTTATTATTGGCATTGTCGGATTCATCAATGGATTCATCAGTAGAATCATCATTGTTTGTGTTGTCAGTCGCAATATTTTGATTGTTGGTGTCAGCATTTTTGTTGGTACTATCCTCAGCATTTGCTGGATTTTTCACGTTTCCATTAGCATTTGCCCCGTTATTTCCCGCGTTTGTATCTGTTTTGTCATTATTTTCTCCTTGGTCGGTTTTATCTGCATCTTCAGCATCATCGCCATCCGCTGATTCCCGCGTCTGCAGTTTTTTAGCTTCCGCTTCTGCAATATCTTTATCGGAAGTAACTTTCAGCAGATGTGCGGGTGTTTTTTCATAACGCACTTTCATAAAATAAATTGCTTCGAGAACTGCTCGCATACGTTCCGCTTGCTTATCCAAAAATGTCTCAGTTTCTCCTAACTCAGGGATTTTTATTCGGAACTTAAATTTCCCAAGCTCATAAAGATAATTATTCACAGCGACGTAACCGGTGTTATTGTCTTTATCCACAACAAAATAATCATATTTCAATTCACTCACTTTTTTCGCTTTCACAGTATTTTTAACAATATGCTCCTGCAGAAATCCATCCCAAATTAAAGTATCTCGGTTATCATACTTTATAAAAACATCTTTTGGTGGTTCAGGCGTATTTCTTTTTGCATTCCAAATATCTAATTTATAAATTCCTGTTTCTTTTATTAAAATATATAAATCCAGTCCGATTCTGCAAATTTCAAAATCTCTGGTAATTGGCAGTTTGAAAGCATATTGAAATTCCCACATCTTATTGTTTTTTTTCGAACCTTCATCAAATTTTACTTTCCAAACTAATACTTGTTCTTGATTAAGCATATACAGATTAAGTGAATCATCGTCATTACAGCAAATACTAAAAATAACTCCCTCTCTGGGATCAAATGGCTTTTTCTTATAAACTGTTTTTCCATTTTCATCAACAGTTTTGTATGAATTCCTTCTATAAACCTTATTATACAAAACTGTTCTTTGTTCGTTGTAAGTATAAACAGATTTGCTAGATGTATTTCTCTTAATTTTTTTGTGTTTTTTAATTCTAATGAATATTTCTTCACCACTACCTTCAAAAACATCGTTGCAAAACAAATTATCAAAATCATTCAAATCCCAAGTCGAAGGATGATTTGTTGAGTAATTCTGAAAAGCAATGGAATAATCTTTAATTATGTTGTCAATATCTGTTTCAATTTTTAGAGGAATTGATGAATATGACAATTCATTTTTAAAGTTAATACTGCTTAATGTCAACATTAGTGAAGGATACAAGTCATCTTCAGGTTCTTTTTCTTTGTTAAGTTTATATGGGAGAAGAGCATTGATTTTACTATCAATTATAATAGCTTTCTCCCACGAATTATACGCAATGGAATATTTATCTTCAACGTTATCTTGACTGAAGACAATACAACACAATAATAATATTGTAATTAAAGTAATTCTTACTGTGTAAAACTTTATCATATGAATGTTCTCCAATTATTTTGTTGCAGGAGTTGCACCTAGTTGATTTCCCGATGGATTCTGTTTTATCCCAGTAACATCAGTATTTACAACATCATCCTTGTCATTATTACCGTTTAAATCTTTATCGATATCGCCAGTTAAAACATCAGCGATGAAACGGACTTTTGGTGTGTCATACGCAACTGAGCAACTAATCAATGCAGATAGAAGAAACAAAGACAGGAAAGAAGTACGAAACAGAGATTTGCGGAACATAATATCCTCTTGAAAGAAAAATGTTATCTAATAGTATTGTTTTAATTTTAACATTATAATCACAATTACTTCTCGAGTCAAATTATACACGAAATTTTGATTGATTACTGTATTTTTTTTACAATTTTGTGGTTTTAGTTGTACATTTAATTACCACCAGAAAAGCTGCATTAGAAGTTGGCGAGTTTTTGGGCTTTTTCCCACGCGCGCAGGTCTTCGATAAGATTTTTCATGCTGCCAGTCATAATCATTTCAAGACTGAAATTCTTGCCCAAACGGTGGTCAGTAACCCGATTCTGCGGATAATTATACGTGTGAACCTTCTGGCTCCTATCCCCGCTGCCACTCGCCGCCCGCATATCCGACATTTCATCGTTTTTCTTCTGCTGTTGTTGCTCGTAAAGCTTAGACCTCAACACACCCATCGCACGCGCAAGATTCTGATGCTGAGACCGTTCATCCTGACAGCTCACCACAATATTAGTCGGCAGATGGGTAACGCGCACCGCAGACGCCGTCCGATTCACGTGCTGACCTCCTTTGCCAGACGCGCAGAAACGGTCGATACGCAAATCATCACTGTTTATCTCGATTTCCTCGTCCTCAACCTCAGGAAGCACCGAAACTTTTACCGCGGAAGTGTGCACACGCCCCTGTGCTTCAGTTTTCGGTACGCGCTGAACCCGATGCCCGCCAGTCTCATATTTTATCTCCTGGTAAACACCATTGCCCTTGAGCAAGAACGTGATTTCCTTGTATCCGCCAAGGTCGGTTGTGTTGCTGTCAAGGATTTCAACCTTCCAGCCCTTGATTTCCGCATATTTCACGTACATTTTGAATAGATCACCGCAAAACAGCGCAGCCTCGTCTCCGCCTGTACCCGCATGAATCTCAACAATCGAGTTTCGGTTGCTCTTGTCATCGCTTGTAATCAGGATTCCGATGAGTTCGTCTGTGATTTCCGCAAGTTTTGCCTTGATTATCGGAAGTTCTTCCTCCGCCAGCTCTTTCATATCAGGGTCTGCAAGCATAGTTTGTGTTTCTGCAATGTCATCCTCAAGCTGTTTGAGTGTTCCATAATTGTCAACAATCGGCTTGAGCCACGCCAAGTCCTTCATAACCTTGGTTGAAGAGTTCTGGTCGTTGTAGAAATCTAGCTTTTCCGACTGTTCTTTGAGTGCTTTGTAGCGTTTCTCGGTTTCGTCGAGTTTCGGTCGAATTTTGTCAAGCAATTCCATGTTTAACCTTAAATTATATTTTTGAATTAATTTTGGTTGAAAATATTGCCAATATACAAGTTTAAACAGAATATTTTCGTATAAAATAATATAAAAAAATGTCAGCTATTTGTCTGCAAAATCTTCACGTTTCAATTCCGCATACTTTTTCGGATTCAGTTCCTTGATTTTACTCTCAAAATACTGCAAATCTCGCGAGCCAAGCTGTTTTGCTGCTTTATAGCAAATAATCCATGCTGAGATGTCGTCAGGTTTAATATCTGCTGCCTTCTGTGCCCATATCTTCGCATCATTGAGCCGGTTTTTTCGAATCATCGGAGATTGTTCTTCATCCGCTTCCCGCATCGCATCAAGGGCTTTTTTGTACCAGATTTTGAATTGCACTTCATAATAAATATTGCGAACCGGATGGTTCGTTACGTTTTTCATGCTTTCCTCGTGGAAAGCAAGCTCATCGTGCTGATTACTCGCCTGTAAAATCGATGCTCTTGCTGATTCAAGCTCATTTTGTGCAAGATAATTCAGCGTTTGCAGGACATGATATGGCAAACTGTCCTTGGATGCGAAATTCTCAAGAATAAGCGTGTTAATGGTTTTGTACGCTTCACTTTTTGCAGACGTTGATGTAAGTGCAATTTCCTTGAGTTTAACTTCCCAGAATGTGAGTTCGATTGGCATATTTTCGGGTTTTGATGGGAATTTGATTTTACCGAGATTAATTTCTTTTGGTGCGTTCTCAGCATTTATTTCCGGTTCAAAATTGAGCAGAATCAGCATGTCAGGGAGATAATATGCATGCAAATCTTTGAAATTTTGTTGAATTAAATTCACAGCATTGGCAAACGTTTGCGGTGCCAGCTTTTTTACGTTTAGATTGAACGAAATCATATCGGTTTTATAACGTTCAGTTGCAATTTGCGACAAAACACCCAAAAATGCAGGTTTCAAGATAAATTCTGCAGTTTCATCATTAATATCAAAGTGAATGTATGCAGAACTATTGGTGTAATCATAATTCAGCATTTGAATCCACAAATACGGGTTGTGCGAAATCGTGTATAATTCTGAATTAACTGCATATGCATAAGGATTTACGAGCATACATTGCATCAAATTATAATCATTCAAATCCTTTATAATGCCAAGATTATTTGTAAAAAATGTTGCACGGTTTGATTTTGTTGATACCAGTCCCAATATTCCAAGATGGGCGGAAATTGTGGAATAATCCTAAGCATGTTTTTCAAAAGTTGCTACATGTCCGTTAATCTCAAACGTCAGGGATTCATCAGTGTTCGATATTGGCTTAACGGCATTGTTTTTAACAAACTGATAATCTACAAGTTTTGGGGTCTCAAGCGCAAAATTCCAGCCAATGACTA
>CAYZQB010000037.1:7151-14000 GCA_964480395.1 uncultured Planctomycetia bacterium | reverse complement strand
AACGATTGACACCCATAAATTCGACTATCGAGATAATAATAAACATGAGAATCAGTAAAACCAATATGCTGTAAAGTAGAACCTTAATCTTACTCAATATACGCAGTCCGATTATCCCGAAAAAAACGCCGAGTATCAGAAAAATCAATATTCCAACAATTATATTTGTGTTTGCATCAGGCAAAATTTTTGCAACAAAACAAATCTGCGTTCCGAAAACAATGATAAATGTGGTGATGCCCATGATGCCGATAAGACCAGCGGAATAGCTCAGGAAACGCGAACGCCACCCGAAGAGTTTATACCCAATAGTCGTTACTTCAAAGGCGTTATGTTCGTAAATGTCAACTTTTGTGGGTCGATATAACATATAAATAAGACATGCAATCCCGCTAATACCAATGAAAATCAAGCTTACGAGAAAGCCAGAACGAGCTGCACCAAAGGTTTCAAGGTTTACACCGTTGGCAAACAAGAATACGATGAAATAACCTAGTAACATCAAAAAAATGACAAAGGGTGCCCAGAGTGCAAGCCATTTGCGGACTTTCGGAGGAGTCGTAAAGAGCTTTTTTCGTCTGAGTCGTTCGCGATGCCAAATATCAACAAGTGAAAGCGAGGGAATCATAAGCGATGTAAATAAGCCAAAAATCACCGAAAATATCAGCATAAACGGTATCGTGCTGAAAAGCATCGCAAAAACCGATTCTGAATCAATCCCGAATTTCTGAATACCGCTTATCGTCGATAATTCAAGCGTTTTGGGTATAAAAAGTAGCAGTAAATTTGTTAATAGCAGAATCAGGATTGAAATTGTGATTACCGAAAACGAATGCTGCTTCCTTTTACGCCAGAAATTCGCGCCGATAATAAATCCGATACCCGCAAACAACAAGATCACAGGCATTGAGAGTGCGTTTGAAATTCCCAGCACATTGTGATAGACCTTGAGCATTGTCAATATTGCTGAACTTACGCCAACGGCAAATGTTAATACAGTCAAACTTAGCGTAAGAAAATGAAAGAATAAACCTGTATCAAAATGTTTGTTTGTGCTTGAGTCGACCATTAGAAGAATTTTTCCATCGACCTGCTTAAATTGAGTACCATTTTTCGGACTGTCAACCCTCATATTATCAGGGGTTGCATTAGTATTCGAAATGCTTTTGTTTTTCGACTTCGTATTTATTTTTTTCTTATTCATTAGAATGGCTCGCAAAATTTAAAATTCTTCTTCATCATCACCATTAAAATTTTCATCTTCGTCGTCGTCATCCTCTTCATCTTCATCGTCGTTTTCATCTTCGTCCTTATCCTCTTCATAATCGTTCATGTTTTTAACAACATCATCAAAAAGATTTACGAGTTTATACCCGAATTTTTTTCTGCTATTAAAATCATCATCTGCTGATTCATCCTCATCTGTTTCACCAATAAATTCGTCGTTCTCGTCAAAATCTCTATCTTCAAACTCATCCGATTCATCATTTTCGTCTGATTCATCGTCTTCCTCTTTCCCCTCATCATCAGAATCGTCGTCAGGATATTCTGATTTATCTTCGGTTGCAAAATCATCACTGCTGTCGAGTATATTACTTTTATTATCGTCGATACCGCTTCTTTCTTCAGTTTCTTCGATTTCCTCACCGAGAACAGCACCAAGTTTGCTTAAATACATTCTAGTATTAGTGATTTTCTCGACAATATCTTCATTCAGTGATGGTAATTCATTTGTAGATTGTTTCCTATCACCTTCCGCTGCTTTCTGGTTGTCATTGTCAAAATGGTCAATCTTTTTCTGTGCCTTTGATATGTTATCTCGCAGGGCTTCCGCACTTTCAAGAATAAACATCAGAATACGTGAAAACTGTTCCAGCGTTATATCGCCGTCAATCAGTGGGTACGTATAATCGACAATAACTTTCTTGGAGCGTTCGGAATATGAGCAACGTGCGGGATTGACGAAATTGTTGTTAATATTGACAGCTTTCAGAACCGCAGGAATTTCTTCATCAAACAGCACATCATATGCTGCGGGTATCACAAAATATACGTCATCACGGGTTTTAACATCGATGAAAATGTCAATTCCTTGGTCTTGCTTCTCGTTGCGCGACTCAAAGGTGAGTGTGATCCATTTTTTTGGTGAAATCACGTCGAATTTGAAATTTCGCTTGATACAAAAGCTGGCAAGTTTCGCCAGTATTTCCTTTCGACGCCGTTCTTTTTTCCGGTCTTTCTCATTGTTTGATTCTTTGGACATATTGCCACCAATTCGCGTAAATTGCCATTAAATGCAGATATAAAAAAAATGTGATACCCGTATTTATTATATCATCTGATATTTTAGATTATTTGTTAAATTGCCTAATTTTTTTGCTCATCCAGCATTTTCGCGATTATTGGCAGAATTTGCTGTGGCTTATATTTTCGGTTGGTCGTTTTCATCACCCAGCCCATTATAGCGTTCTGAGCATTCTTTTTGCCGGCAAGAGCGTCCTCAACCGCTTTTTCATTTTGCGCAAACGCCTGCTTAACATATTTTTCCAGTTCACTCCAATCTGCTTCTGCCTGAAAAAGATTGTGTTTCATACCGAGAATTTTCGGTGCATCCTTTTCTTCAAGCATTATATCATAAAGTTTTTTGAGAGTCTGATTGTTGAGTCGGTCAGAAGCTCGGAGTTGAGCGAGTTCTGCGATGAAATCGGTAGGAAGCGGGAATTCGTCAATTTCGATTTTATTCTCATGCAGCGTTGTCATCACGTGGTTTTTGATGATATCGACGATATTTTTCGCCCCATCAGGATATTTTCTGAGGCATTGCTCGAAGAAATCGGAGATTTGCTTGGAATTTGTGAGAACAGCCGCATTATATTCACTAAGCTCCAAATCCTGAATATACCGATGTTTTCTGCTGAATGGATTCTCCGGTAATTCTAGCCGAATTGTGTTTATCCAGTCCTCCGAAATGCAGACTTCCCCAAGGTCGGGCTCAGGAAAATACCGATAATCATACGCCTGCTCTTTGCTGCGCTGAGAAACGGTCTCACCATCAATATCCTTGAATTCAGGTTTTCTGTCGCTAATCTCTGGCAAATCTCGCCAACCACGTGTTTCCTGCACAATCACCACGCCAGAATCAAGTAAAATCGCCTGTCTGCGTGCCTCGAATTCCAATGCCTGACGAACGTGCCGGATTGAATTCATATTTTTCACTTCGACCAGAGTACCGAGTTTTTTCGAGCCCTTTTTCTTCAGTGAAATGTTGGCATCACAGCGCATCTGTCCTTTTTCCATGTCGCAGTCGCTGATTTCAGCGAATTCCAGCATTTTCTTGAGTGTTGTTAAATATATTTGTGCTTCTTCAGCGTTTGACATATCAGGCTCGGAAACAATTTCTAGAAGCGGAATGCCGCATCGATTAAAATCGACCAGCGATGCATTTATCTCGGTTTCATGGAAATTCTTACCTGTATCTTCCTCAAGATGCGCACGGGTAATACCTACGAGTTTTTGTGCGCTGCCCGAAAGCTCAAGGTTAATGCTGCCTTTGCCGTTTATCGGTATGTCATATTGCGTTATCTGATAACCTTTGGGTAAATCTGGATAAAAGTAATTTTTCCGGTCGAATTTCATCACTTTCGCAATTTCACAATTGAATAAAAGCCCAGCACGAATGCCAAGCTCAACCGCTTGCTTGTTAATAACCGGCAACGCTCCCGGCAAACCGAGGCAGACCGGACAAGTGTAAATGTTTGGGGTCGCACCAAAACTGTTTTTGCATCCACAAAACATCTTCGTCGCTGTCCCAAGCTGAACATGAACCTCAAGCCCGATTACAATGTCATAATCCTCTAACGGCATATTTTTCCCTGATTTCTCTGTTTAACCTATGTTGTGTCAAGAAACATTTAATGGGTGTCATTCCTGCGAAAGCAGGAATCCAGTAACTTTGAATTCTTCTTGTATACGCTGGATTCCCAATCAAGTTGGGAATGACAATTTTTAAGTTTTAAAACACAACCGAAAAAGTATCCGACAATTAATCATTGTAAAATGAATGCCATCGATTGCATTAATCTTTCTCGATGTCGTGCTGATTATTACGCTGATATTTGATAAGTTCTTTCAGTGTTTCGCGATTCAAAAGAGCATCTGTCAGCGGCGTAACGGACACAAAACCTTGATTGACCGCTTCCTGATCGAATAAAAGCTCCGGCAGTTCAGGCAATCTCTTGTCGTCAGGTTGGTCTGCAATATACGATTTTCGCTCAAAGTTAAATTGCCGAACTCCCTCGTTTCCATCAACGGTATTCTCTCGGAAAGTGTCGCTGTGATGATAACCCGACAAAAGTGTGTATTTCGTTCCGTTAAAAATTTCCTCAGGATTCTGTGCATCTGCAGAATTAAAATTTTTCAGCGATGGGAAATTGACATTCAAGCAGAATCTTCCGACGTCTGATTTTAGAACAGTTTGAACGAAGTTGACAATCCAATCTTCAAGATAATCCGGCATACGTAATTGATAGCCGATCTGTGAAAAAGCGATGCTCGGAATCCCCATGGAATATGCTTCGAGAATGAGATTAACCGTGCCGGAGTAAAAAACGTCATGCCCAAGATTTGCACCATGATTTATTCCTGAAAGCACCAGGTCGAACTTCAAATCTTTGTGAATCGTCATCAGAGCAACACAAAGCGCATCTATCGGAGTTCCTTCAGCAATGACCGCGCCATCAGCCCAGTCAATTTTGGGTTCAGAAATCTTCAACGGCTCAAAAAAAGTAACTTTGCGCGAAGCACCTGAATAATTCTCCGATGGTGCTGCAACATAAACTTCATCTGCAAGTCTTTTTGCGGATTTCGCAAGGAGTTTCAAGCCCTCAGCATCAATGCCATCGTCGTTGCAGATTAATATTCTCATATTATTTCGCGGTTGTTAGATAAATTAAATCAGTTTTTTTGATTGTTTCTTTCTTCAGGATAGGAATCGCAATCATTTTATCAAGTTGCAGACAATATTCGATGTCCTCAAGCACTTCATCCGCAACACCTTCAAGCAGAAAAGTCAGCGTCTCTCGCATCTCATTCATGAATACATCTTTTTCGAGAGATTCATCCTCAAGTGCTTTCTGAAAATAATCCGCCAGCAGTTCGTTATGAGGTGCGATTTTCTCAAATTCTGGGTCGCCAACGACAATCAGCACAACTTTCGACGGTTTTAAGGATTTTACATGCTCGATAACAGCATCAGCATTAATCAAACCGCCTGCGATGACTGTTTTTGCTGCCTCAAACGAACTCAACAGAATATTTGTCTGCCAATTTCCGTAAAAAGAAGCATATTTTTCGCTCTTAAATTCATCAGATGCAACAAAGGTAGGTGAAATATTATATTTGATTATCGGCTCATTCTTGGTGATTGCATCGGTATATGATTTCGCGGTTTTGTACTTCACTTCCTCGCTGGTTTCGAAATTATCAGGATATTGCTCGACAAAGCTGAAAACCGGATACTGAACGCCGACCAATTTCCGGTTCTTGATGTATTCGATTTCATTATCGAAAAGGTAAAGGCGTTCAACTCCTGCGGTAAGTGCAGCAGTTTGTGTGGCAGTGCTTCGCATCACATCGCAAACGATTATGACATCAGCACTTGGAATATAATAATCGCCTACAAGAGATTGTTTGACAATCTGCATACCGAACTCCCGTTATGTTGGTCGGGGGAATTCAGATTCTATACGATAAGCTGTTGTGTTCAACTGAAAAGTTACGTTTTCCGACAGAATATTTTTTCAAATATATCTAAGAATTTCATGCGATGTAAAAATCTGTCGGTTTGTCGCGAAATGTCGGGTAAATTTCTATATTGCGCAGGTTTGCATCAGATTTCATGCCGTCATTGAGCGTTTGTACCGCAAGTTCCTTGTAATTGTTGTCTTTTGATATATGCGAACATAAAACCGTGTGCATTTTTCTGGGATTTGTCAGTTGCATAGTTTTTAGCGCATCGAAATTGGATAAATGTCCTATGGAGGAATTTATACGCTTTTTGAGATGATAGGGATATCTGCCGGTTTTAAGCATGTGCGGGTCATAATTTGTTTCGAGCATGAGAACATTGGTTTTGTTGATTTCGTCGCCAATATTTTTTGTCATCCGACCGAGATCGGTAACGATGCCGACCTGATTTTTGCTGTTGCTGAAGAAATACACAACGCTGCCATGTATGTCATGCGAGGATTTCCGAGTTTTTACGATTAGCGAATTGAAGCGTATGTCGGAGTCGATATCGACTGCCTGGAAAACTTTGACGAAACTGCGCGGGAAATTTCCACACCGAAATGTTTCTTTTGTTGAAAAAATCGTGAAATCATTATGTTTCAGAAGCATCGGCAAATGCTGAATGTGATCGCTGTGAGCGTGAGTTATGAAAATCGCAGTTATTTCATCGATGCTGACGTTAATTTCCGCAAGTGCTTTCTTGATACGAGTGCGTGAAATCCCTGCATCTACGAGGATTTTATCGCTGCCATGCTCAATATATGTACAATTTCCGCTTGAGCCAGAGCCGATAACCATCAGTTTAATATCGGTTGCTTTCTGCCTGGAATCACTATAATCAAAGAGGTTCATAAATATCCTTCAGGCAAGATTGTGACTAATTAGCAGGACAAAGTATAATTTATCACGTATGCGAATCGCACTCATAATCTTTCAACATTGGCAGTAGGTCAAGCAACATTTGAGTCCTAATGCCAGTGTACGCAAAGAAAACCATGTCTGCATGGTGCGAATCGCACTCATAATCTTTCAACATTGGCAGTAGGTCAAGCAACATTTGAG
>CAYZQB010000037.1:1670-7051 GCA_964480395.1 uncultured Planctomycetia bacterium | reverse complement strand
TCCTAATGCCAGTGTACGCAAAGAAAACCATGTCTGCATGGTATTTTATAAATTATTTTGCAGTCTCGGTGAATAGAAAAATCGTATTTTGCATAACATTCGCTGAGTCGATAAAATTCACCCTAATTATAAGCAGCTTTCGCTTGCCATTAAATAATATGCTGGCATCTACAATCTCAACATAATCCGGGACGTTGATTTTCAACGAATTTGTCGGATTTTTATCGGTAAAATCAAGTATTTGAAGTGTGATTTCTGATTTTTCGGTTTTAGATTTTGTCAGCATAATCAGCGTATTTCCTGAGTTTGCAAAAGCAGATGCGATTAAATTACCTTCAAAAGCTGAGAAAATTTCACTATTAAATTTGACTGTGCTGGTGTAATCAGAAGTTTTCAACATTTTGTGTTTGTAATCCTGCATTAATAACAACCTGTACAAATCCTTGCCGTTGCTTCTAATTGTGTCATCAGAAAAAGAATTTTTCGGGAATTTAAATACAGATTCTAAATTGTATTTTTGTTCATCACGTTGAAGATTCAGGATTTCAGCATAAATATCGCTTTGCATCGAGTATGTGAAAAAATATGTTAAATTTTCGAAAACGCCATGGATATCAATAATTTCGGCATTGCAAGCGGGATGAGAAATTTGCTCAAGTTTGATTATTTCATCTGAAAATGAAACGATATTACAGTATTTTTCATGCGCAATGAATAACTTCTGTTCAGTATCGTCCATGATGAAACCAGAAAAATACGCTTTTGGCAGCGTTAGCTTATGCTGAATCCTTTTCTCTTGAATCTCCGTAATAACAAGCTTTTCTGGATATTGCATGATAATATAATTCTCGGAATCATGAATCAGAACGATTTCGCAGTCAAACAACGATGCGTTTGTTGAAGTCTCAGGCAATTGCGCGATAAGCGAAAGTTGTTTTTCAGTCAATGTATTAGATTCTTGAGTTTTAATCATGGGTACTTTATAGATTTTGTCATGTGAATACGCATAAACGTTGCCGTTCTGCGCTACAAAGGTTTTCATGTTTCCGGAAATCGCAACCTCAGTCATATTTTGCAGCAACGAATTAAAATCATAATCCTCGTCTTGATGATTGTTGATAGCAGTGTTAAGTCGTCTGTTTTCAGCAAAATGCTTTTGAACAAAGTAAAAGGCAATCGCAATCAGAATTAGAAGCAATGCTGCGAAAGTGTAGAGAGGATTCAGGTTTTTTCTCGGTTCGGGCTCGATAATTTCAATGCTTTGTTTGCATACATCCTGCTTAATCACATTTAATCTGTCATGTACGTCGCTCATGCTTAAGGGGCGTTTATCCGGCACTTTTGCAGTCATTTCAAGGATAAGGTTTTCAAGCTCTTTCGGAATCGTTGGATTCACAAGTCTGGGTGCTTTTATTTCATTGCTCAGATGCTCAAAAAGAATCGACTCAACAGAACCTGTCTCGAATGGAAGCTTGCCCGTACAAAGTTGATAGGCGGTTATGCCAAGCGAGTAAATATCGCTTTGAACGGTCGGTTTTTCGCCGCGAATCTGCTCAGGTGCAGAATATGCAGGAGTTCCCTTAAAAGTACCGCTGATTCGTTCACCACGAGGCAACAGCTTTACATTTCGAATCTTTGCGAGACCGAAGTCGGCAACCTTCAGCACATTGGCTTTTGAAACCAGAAAATTGTCGGGTTTTACATCCCGGTGAAAAATACCATTGATATGTGCCTGCTCCAAGCCATTGCATGCCTGCATTAAATAATCGATTGTCTGCTCAAGCGGGAGAGAACCTTCGAGTTGAAGCATTTTTTGAAGATCAATTCCATCAATATATTCTGTAACGAGAATGATATTGCCGTTGATTTCAATTGTTTTTATCAACCTAAGCACGTTCTCATGCTTTATCGACCGAAGGATTAATGCTTCATGCTTATATCTTTCCCTGTATCTTTTATCGTTTTTGAATAGGTTTTTCGGGAATTTTACAACAACTTCAGATTTATCACTGACATTGGTAGCATGAAAAACCATGCTGATAGCCCCTTCGCCAATTTTCTCACCAATTAACAAACCATCAACAGTTTGACCGGAATGAATTTCAAGTTCTTCAACAATCGATGCATTTGAAGAATTACAATACGGACAAACAACATCATCCTGCTCGGTCGAAAAAGATTTTCTGCAACTGCTACATCGATAAAGCATGAGACTCCAAAAACATTTGAAACCGATTATAACTTTATTATATAGAAATTAAACCCTCAGAATTTGACTGAATAATTTAGTGAAAGTCGCATCTTGGAAGCATCGCAAAAACTTGTTTTTACATATTGACGTTGATTATCGATTTGAGGAAACTTTACCACCCGCAGCGCGGATTCGGTCTTCAGGTCTGAAATTGATTCTTTCTTCGAAATGCTCGCCTTCGTCTGGTCTCAAACCATAATTGTAAGTCGATAAGACATCAACATTTGTCCTGATTGTTTTTGCATGGTTTATTCCTCGTTGTGCCATGTGCCTGCGTGCATAATGCTGGGAAGTAACCGCAAGATTACTGATATTGTCTGCGAAATTATCAAATCTTTTCAAATCGTATGTCGAGCGACCTCTCGGAACCATATTTTTCAGGTCAAGCGCGTAAACCTGAAGATTTTCCGAATGTTGAAATGCAAAATCAAAATGATCTCTCTGCATGCATTTTAGAAGCTCAGACGATGTAAAATCCATTACTTCAATCAGTTCTTTGAGATTAGTGTATTCTGTTCTCAAATCTGTCGGATTAAGCACACGATGTGTTGACCGGCATCCGATTGCCATGACCGCAAGCACTATCAATAAACTGACTAAAAATTTTACTTTTGTTAAAGCCGCTGTTTTCATCAATACTCTCCAAATGGAAGCGGGGTTGGGTACACATATTATGTAAGTCTGGGTTCAAGTCAATGATTTTATTCAATTATCTTATTTTATCTGTCCCAAGAATCGATAAAATGTATTCATGAATAATATAATCGATTAAAGGTGTGAAACCAATTTATGTTGAAAATAATAAGTGGTGAAAAGCGAAATTTATTTACTTTTTTTGCCAGATTGCTTTTGCTGCCCTTTTCTTTAGTATATTTAATAGTATTTTACTTCCGGCTTTTAATATACAAAATCGGTTTGTGCCAGCAAAAACGGGTTGCAGGAGTAAAAATAATTTGCATTGGGAATATTTCTGCAGGCGGTACCGGGAAAACACCGGCTGTTGCATATCTGACGAAGATATTACGCGGATTCACACATAAGATTGCGATTGTTTCGCGCGGATACCGGAAAAATAAAGGTGAAACACTCAACGATGAAGGCAATCTTCTGAAATCGATTTACCCGAACGTTTTGCAGTTTCAGAATCCTGACAGATACAAAGCATGCTGCGATGCGAAAAATGCAGGTGCCGAAATAATCATTCTCGACGACGGCTTTTCACATCTGCAACTTGTCAGAGATGTAGATATTGTCTTAATTGATGCCACCCGACCGTTTTCATTCTTTGAGCTGTTACCACGAGGAATGCTCCGAGAACCACCGAGTTCGCTCAGACGGGCAGCAGCAGCGATAATCACGCGGTCAAATCAGGTTTCAACAAAAAAACTACAAAAACTGACAAATATAATTAAACAGCATTCGAAAAAAGATACAAAAATCCTGCTTGCACAACATAAACCGATAGGAGTAAGGGAAATTTCTGCAGAGATTTCTCCAAATCTTACAAATTTAATAAATATCGAGCAAATCGAAGGCAAATCTGCGTTTCTTTTCTCAGGAATCGGCAATCCAAAATCATTCATTGAGACTTGCCGTGAAATCGGTCTGAAAATCGCTGGCTTCATAGAATTTCCTGACCATCACAATTATGATGTGGATGATATGTTGAGTATCAATAGATCAGCACAATCTGCAGGGGCAGATATAATCGTTACAACAAGCAAGGATGCTGTTAAACTCTTAAAACTTGATTTTGAGCATGTATTGCCGATATATGTTATTGAGGTTGAGTTTACGCTTTCACAAACCGAGGAAGAAAGTCTTATCAACCTTGTTTTTTCATAGGATTATGCAGAATTCTCGAAAGAGTTTGCATATAATTTCATTTTTAAAATTCATATGTTATAAATCGATCTTGTTGGACGACATAATGAGTTGAATCAGCTTTCAGAGAGGAAATTTATGATTTAATCTATTGTCAAAATTATTATCCTTTTGCCGATGTTGAAAAAATTATGAAGTCCTACTAGGCGAGATTTATGAAAAATAAAAACATCATTGCTGTTACTAATAACAATCAAACATATGATTTTCTTTTTGATATTATTAACACTTACGAACACTGGAATCTCAAGCGTATAGAAAAAACTGATGACCTGAGCCAAAATATTGTTCAAGATGATGAAGATCTTTTCATTATCGATTCCGAGTTCGTAACACCACAGATTCAGAATATTTTCTTATCACCCGCGAATAAAAAACCTTATATCGTCATACTCAGGCAATCAGGTGAAATTGAAGCATTAAGCTGGATTCACAAGGGTGCATGCGGATTCCTTCATGAGCCGATTGACGAAATCTCAGAAGAAACAGCAACATTCGTTATAAAATCCATTTTCCGATGCGTAAAAGTTGTGTCAGAAAGACTGAATCAAATTGCATTTGAAAAACAACACGATAATTGGTTTTATTTTTCAACTTATTCGGATATTTCTGCTCTTGAGCAGTTTCAGCGGTTTTTTTCGATGCTATATTCGTCGAATTTGCGTGAAGAAGACAATCGCAATTTATATCTTGCAGTCAACGAAGTTTGCATTAATGCAATAGAGTGGGGTAATAAGAAAAATATCGACAAAAAAATCCAAATATACTACAAATTCACTCAGGATAAAGTGATTTTACGCGTGCTTGATGAAGGGCAGGGCTTTGATCCGTCAATTGTTCCTAATCCGATGGAGCTTGGACCTTTAGAAATCGTGAAGATTCGGAAAGAAGGCGGTAAAAGACTCGGTGGATACGGACTTGCACTTGTGGGCAAAATCATGGATAAAGTCGAGTTTAGAGGAAAAGGTAACGAAATTTATATGGAAAAACGATTGCAATACACCACCAAAAAACGCAGCATCAAATAGCAGGCAGGCAAGCCTGCTTTTTTTCACATCATCAAGAATATGATACATGCATTACATGCCCTATTGCCTGTGCTGTAAAATTGCAAACTATCATAGACAGGCAGGCAAACCTGCTTTTTTTCACATCATCGAGAATATGACTCATGCATTACATGCCCTATTGCCTGTGCTGTTAAATTGCAAACTATCATAGACAGGCAGGCAAACCTGCTTTTTTT
>CAYZQB010000037.1:0-1570 GCA_964480395.1 uncultured Planctomycetia bacterium | reverse complement strand
CCTGTGCTGTTAAATTGCAAACTATCATAGACAGGCAGGCAAACCTGCTTTTTTTCACATCATCGAGAATATGACTCATGCATTACATGCCCTATTGCCTGTGCTGTAAAATTGCAAACTATCATAGACAGGCAGGCAAACCTGCTTTTTTTCACATCATCAACAATGGGACTCAAGAGTTATTGAAGAAATTTTCAGTGTTGAAAACTTAAACTATCAAGGATAATCAGGTTAAATGATATAATTATCGAAAAAGGGCAATCAATGACAGATGATAATGACAAGGGATTTTCTGACGCTATGAAGTATTCTCACTTGGGAATTACATTCATCATAACGGTTGGAATCTTCCTGACCGCTGGTTTTTTCCTGGATAAATGGCTGGGAACGACACCATGGCTGTTTGTTTTCTCGGTTTTCCCGGGATTATCAGCAGGAATTTATCTGCTTTATAAAGAGTTGATTGCAAAAAATAACGATAAATCGAGTAAATCCTGAAGGAATTAGACGATGATGAGCGGTTACAACGAGCCAAAATTCGGCGAACTGGCGATTACGCTGGGCTACATCCGCAATGATGATTTGAAGCAGGCATTGGCAATGCAGAAGGATGACGAGTGCTGGGGTGTTGGGTTTCTGCTTGTACGCCTGAATAAACTCACGCTTGAGCAGGTTGAAGAAATTTTGAATTACCAGGATGTAAATTTTATCCACGTTGACGAGGAGATCGAGCCGGATGACAGTGAACAACGCAGGTTAGGCGAGATTGCCGTATCCTCACGGGCGATAAATTATTCCGATTTACTTCATGCACTTGAGCAGAAATCACGCATGAAAGAGATTGACGGAACCGAGCCGAAACTCGGGAAAGTGCTTGTGGACTTGAATTTGATAACGGAAGATCAGCTCAAGCTTTTATTATCCAAGGGTGGCATAAATGTTTATCAGTGCCAGAGATGCAACCGGATTTACAATGTGAAGAGATTCGCAGCACGTGATTTTTGCTGTCCGTTCTGTCATTATCGCGATCAGATCAGTTATGAAGCGGATGTCCTGAATATCGAAGGCAGTCTGCAAATCGGTCATCTTGAGACCAAGAAAACCGGTCGGACAATAACCCAGACATTTCAGAAGTCTCAGACTGCCAGATTCATGCTTGAACACAATCTCGGTAAAATATCGCATTATGACATTATCGAGGAGGTGGGTATAGGTCGAATGGGAATTGTATCGAAGGTGAGGGAGCAGAGAACCGGAAAAATATACGCTCTGAAGGCATTTATTATCGACTCGGAGTTGAAGGAAGAAGCACTGAATTATTTCGAGAAGCATTATGTCAGGTATCAACAGCTTTCACATCCGAATATCGCGAAACTGATTGAATTCGACAAATTCGATAATCTCCTCTACGCTGTTTTCGAGTTTGCCAGCGGTATCCCAATTGATTTGTGGATTATCCGCGAAGGTGTCGACATCAAGAAAAAGCTTGAGATGATTATTGAAATCTCGAAAACGCTTGCATTGGCTCATGAAAATGGTGTTTATCATCTGAATTTGCATCCGGGAAATA
>CAYZQB010000036.1:7296-22375 GCA_964480395.1 uncultured Planctomycetia bacterium | reverse complement strand
ATTGCAGGTTATTGCGCCCGATTTGCTTGTTGGTAACGACTTTAGCCAGTTAGCTGAGTTTTTGAACATTGAAATTACTCGTGAAGATATCGAAAACGCTGTGCCAGCATGGGAATTGTATGAAAATCTTGAATACGGCGCGATTAAACTCAATATTGGTTGTCCGTTTCATTGCACATATTGTGCTTCGCATGTTTTGAATCCGGTTTTCCGCACGAGACCTCTGAAAACAGTGATTTCCGAAGTTGACATTCTCGCAGAACGTGGAATCCGAGATATTGCTTTCTATGATGATGCCCTGCTCCTCAATGCTGAAAACACTCTGATGCCTTTCCTTGCTGAAGTCCTACAAAAACACAAAAATTTACGATTTCATACACCGAACGCTTTACACGCAAGGTTTATTACACCTGAAATTGCGCAAATGATGAAAAATTATGGCTTTGAGACAATTCATATCGGCTTTGAGACAGCAGACCATGAACGCCAACAGGAAACAGGCGGAAAAGTTACATCTGACGAGTTTCACAAAGCAATCGACAACCTTATTACCGCTGGTTTCAAACATACTCAAATTATCACATATTTACTCGTAGGTTTGCCCGAACAGCCGTTTGAGGAAGTTATCACAAGTATAAAAGAAGTGTCAAATTTGGGTATTAGAATCATGCTGGCGGAATATTCACCGATTCCCTCAACAGCACTATTCGAAAAAGCAAAAAAATACACAAATCTTGACGACCCGCTGACACATAATACTAGTGTTTTCGCACTCAGATACTTTGGAAAGGGAAAACTGCAGGAAATCAAACAACTTAAGAACTATTGCAATAAAAAAATACTTATTAAAGATTGATAATAATTTGTTTTAAAATTATGAAGTTTTCCATATTTGTTCGGAGAAAATAATGAAATACAAAATCTTGACTCTTGTCGGAATCTCAGCCGTTTTATTAGCAGTATTCTTCATCATGCAATCTGGAAATGCCGGAAAAATTCTGGCACAAGAGGAGAAAAAAGATGAAGCAGAACCAAAATCCAAGTTCGATCTCTCAGCAATGAGTGATAAAGCAAAAGTTGTGTTCCTTCATGGTGACCTTGGTGAGAAAGTCTGGGACAACGGAGTGCGTGACTGGTTCAAAGCATACAACAAAGAGAACAAGAAAGATTATAAGATATTTGAAAAGGAATTTCCTGTTAAACCGACCGAAAAATTAAGCAATCTGCCGTGCGATTACTGGAATGTCTGGGTAAATCACGCTGGCAATGAGGAATACAAAGACTGCCCGACGCTTGAGATACTTACGGAAAAGTATGACGTTATTGTTTTCAAACACAGCATGGATGCTTCGATTATTGAAACCGATACCGGCAAACCTGCTTTGAAATCCCGCAAGAAAACCATTGAAAATTACATGCTTCAGTACAATGAACTTAAGAAAAAAATGCATCAGTTTCCTGACAAACGCTTCGTTATCTGGACAATACCCGCACTTCCTGAAGATATAACCGATGAAAGCAATGCTAACAGAATCAAGGAATTCCGTGATTGGGTTACAACAAAATGGGATGAAAAGGGCGATAACATCTTTGTCTGGGACTTTTATAACCTTCAAACCGACGGAAAACTATACTTCAATCCGGATTACATCAAGAATCAAAAAAGAATGAAACTGCAGGATACATTCCTGAAAAAAATCGTACCTGACCTTGGAAGCAGGATAGTTCAGGTGATTCAGGGCAAAGATTTTACAGTTGGCGGAAAGCGTGATGCAAAGATAATTCTTCTGCATCACAGCACAGGCAACTGCATCTGGAAAGGGGGAGTTGCTGCCTGGTTTACAAAATACAATGTCGATAACAAAACAAAATTCGACATCTCAGAGCGAAGTTACCCTAAGAGTTCACCATACGGCTGGCAGAATTATCCGTATGATTACTGGAATATTTGGGTGAAAAACGCTGGCAAGGAGCAATTCAAACAGGAAGACACGATGGAGATTCTCACTAAAGAATATGATGTTATTATCTTCAAGCATTGTTATCCTGTCTCAAAAATTGAGCAAAACACTGGAAAAGCCGATGTAGAATCACCTAAAAAAACTGTAGAAAATTATCAGTTACAGTACGATGCACTTAAGAAAAAGATGAAAGAATTTCCGGATACTCAGTTCATCGTCTGGACCGGTGCTGCTTTGAATCGTACTTCAACTAACAAACAGCAAGCTGAACTTGCAAAAACGTTTTTCACCTGGGTGAAGGATAAATGGGATGAAAAGGGTGACAATATCTTCGTTTGGGACTTCTGGACACTCGAAACCGGCGATGGATTGTATCTCAAGGACGAATTTGCAGCAAGTGCGGGGAATTCGCATCCCGGCAGTGAATTCTCGAAAAAAGTCGCTCCATTTTTCAGTCAGCGTATTGTGAACATACTCACCAGCAAGGGCGATACAACAAGCATAACCGGTGAATAACCACATGAAAACATACAGCAAAAAGATATATAATTTACGTTGATTTAATGATTGCACGATATTTCTTTGGTAACCTGTCGTAAATGTCGCTGACTTTGAATGCAAGCCCATCGGTTTTAGTTATTCCGTGGAATTTATAATCCGGAAAAGTCATCTGCAGATAACCGCCGAACTGTCCCAAATCATTGTAAATACTTCCATCGTTAAGCTCGCAAACATAAATATTGTCGAACTTTGCGAATATTTCATCGAGCCCTGGAATCAGCGGGTGCAAATGTTTGATGTGAAGCTGACCTGCCTTTATACCTGAATCCAGCAGTTGATACATGATTTCTTCAACAGGACCATGTGTTGAACCCCAACTTACGAGTAGCATTTCTCCCTCTACTTCTCCGGTGATCCCACCTGTTCTCCAGATGCCATCCTTGCGATATGTGGGTTTTGGAAGTTGCTTCTGATACGTAAGCAGCTTGCGCTTTCGTTTTGCAACCATTTCGCGATGATAATACGGGCTTCCCGAAGGTTGTCCATATTCATCATGTTCCAATCCGGTGATTGTCGGATATTTCCCATTTTTAATAACTTGACCTGGAAATGCCCTGAAGTTCATTCCATCTCGACGAAGCGGATAAGGTGTGAAAAATTCAATAGGTGTTAAATCAGGTGTAATATCCTGCATAACTCCTTCCAGAGGTGGCATTTCAAAGGATTCAACGCGCATACCGAGATTCGCATCCGAAAGAATAATAACAGGCATATTGTATTCTTTTGCAGTGTTGACAGCTTCAATCATTGTGTAAAAACAATCTTCTGCTGTGCAAGGCGCAAGAACGATTCTTGGAGCATCACCATGACCGCCGAAAACCGCATGATTGAAATCTGATTGCTCGGTTTTTGTCGGTTGACCTGTTGACGGACCACCACGCATAACATCGATAATTACTATCCCAATTTCAGCCATGCAAGCCAGTCCAAGCATTTCGGTTTTTAACGAGAGTCCAGGACCAGAAGTTCCGGTCAAAGCAATACGTCCACCAAATGATGCACCCAACGCCGTACCAATTGCAGAAATTTCGTCTTCACATTGAATGAACATTCCTCCGAATTTCGGAAGCTGAGCACGTAAAACTTCCATAATTGTAGAAAACGGCGTGATAGGATATGCCGCGCCGAACCTCACACCAGCAGCAATCGCTCCCATGGCAAGTGCATGATTTCCGTTCATTGTTACCATGCCGCGTTTGCGCGAATCAGGACTTGTCAATTTGAGAAGACGATTCAATTCACCAATCTGGTATGCATGACCGGCATGATAAGATCTTAAGGCATTGTTGATAACTTCAGACGATTTAAGCGAAAACTTCTCGTTAATTTGATTCTCGAGCAAATCACTATCAAGAGAAAGAATATGCCCTAAAAGTCCAAGCAGGAACATGTTTTTGCCCTTCTGATGCCTGCCTCCTGAACCACCTAATGCCTCAATTGTACGCTGTGCAATAGGAACCCCGATGCATCTATATTCTTGTCTTTCTTCCTTAGATACTTTTACGTGTTCAGTATCAAAAATCAAAATACCACCTTTGCGAAGAGAATCTTTATTGTGGTCGAAACAATCCTGATAGAACACAACGAGTATATCCGCAAAATCGCCTGCAGATTGTGGGTTCTTGCCGATTCTGAGTTGAAATAACGATTCCCCACCAGAAATTGTCGCTGGATATGTCTGAAATGTTATTACCCCAAATTCTGTTCTACCGGAGTAAATTGCCAAAATTTCACCGACCGCCTGAATACCGTCCTGAGAATAACCTGCAATGCGAATTACGATATCATTTATCTTCTCGAATTTCTGACTTTCACGCAGATTGCTATGTTTTGTAATATCACTATCATGTGACATTGTCAGCTCCTTAGATTAGCATGACTTGGTTTTTCTGACTGTTAGCACTTATAGATATATAATCATGGAAATACAAATCGGTATTTGATAGATTTAGCAAATAGTTGTGAATTACGTTAAAATTTATCAATAAATTAGTAAAATCTTATAAGATTATATTAAAACTGTCTAGGATGGCACTGCAGGAGAATAGAATGGTAAAAAAACTGATGAAGGGCAATGAAGCAATAGGCGAAGCGGCGATTCATGCGGGTTGTGAAGCATATTTCGCATATCCTATAACGCCACAGACTGAAGTCGCGGAATATCTTGCTCGCAGGATGCCTGAACTTGGAAGAGTATTTTTGCAGGCAGAATCTGAGCTTGCTGCAATAAACATGATTTACGGCGCGGCAAGTGCTGGTGCACGAGTTTTCACATCAACTTCATCACCAGGCTTATCGCTGATGACAGAAGCGATTTCATATATTGCTGGCTCGCATGTTCCCACAGTTTTAATCAATATTGTTCGAGGAGGTCCGGGATTAGGCGGGATTTTACCAGCACAGTCCGATTATTTCCAGGCGACGAAAGCAACAGGGCATGGAGATTTCCGATGTCTGGTGCTTGCTCCTTCGTCTGTTCAGGAAGCTGTCGATCATGTATTAATGGCATTTGATCTTGCGGACAAATATCGCGCACCGATACTTATCATTGGCGACGGAATGATTGGTCAGATGATGGAACCGGTTGAATTTCCAGATAAATCTGTTGAGCCAAAGGATTTACCGAGGAAAATGTGGTCAGCTGACGGACTAGGTGGACGTGAGAAGAATATAATTACGTCACTTTTTCTTGATCCGCTTAAACTTGAACAGGTCAGCATCGACTTGAAGGCGAAATATGACCGGATGAAAGCTGAAGAAATAAGATATGAACTGCTTTACGCGGAACAGGGATACAAGCTGCTTGTGGTTGCATACGGAACAATGTCACGAATCTGCATGACCGCAATTGAAGAGCTGAAAGAGGAAAAAGGCATCAATGTCGGGCTTTTGCGTCCGATTACACTTTTCCCTTTCCCTGAAATACAAATTTTCGATGCTGCTCAGAAAGCAAAATCTGTTCTCACAATTGAAATGTCGATGGGACAGATGCTCGAAGACGTCAAAAGCGCGGTTGTCGGGTCGAAACCGGTGGAGTTTTTCGGAAGAACAGGTGGAATTGTACCAAGTCCTGATGATGTCAAAAAGCAGATTTTGCTGAATATCGATAAATACAAATAATTTTCAGGTTTTTTTATTATGTATTTTTTATGATAGAAATGCGTTATGAATTTTCTTATGTTTCGTTATGTATGTAAGACTGTGGAAATAAGATGGCAAAACCTCCGATGTTGGTTAACAAATTAGCCGGTGTCTTGTTTAGAATCTTCATAAATATGCTTCTGGCGATGCCGACGCGCTGGATTTACCGTTTTATTGGAACAATCAGCATTTTAGCATATAAATTTTCGCACAGACATACTCGTTTTTCTCGGCTTAACCTGCGCATATGCTTTCCAAGCTTGTTTAATCCTCAGCTTGACATGGATGATGCGTCGGATGTCCGGCTTGAACGGTTTATCAGACGTAATTATCGGCAGATGTTCTGGGCATATGTTGATGGATTTATCGGGAGCAGAAAAAACACACGAAGCGCAATTCATAAGCATCTCAGGTTGGTCATTCATGAAGAAACAAAGCAATTATTGAATGAGAAATTACACAAATTCCGCACAGAAAAAAACGAAAAAGGTGTGATTTTCAACATT
Organism: uncultured Planctomycetia bacterium; assembly: GCA_964480395.1. Taxonomy (GTDB): domain Bacteria; phylum Planctomycetota; class UBA8742; order SKZP01; family CAYZQB01; genus CAYZQB01. The sequence goes on along the minus strand of CAYZQB010000036.1, from coordinate 16,206 downwards.
GGTCATGCTGGTTCATGGGAAATCATCGGGCACACAATGGCTTGTGCTGGAATTCCTCTAAATGTTGTTGCCCGACCACTTGACATAGAAACAATCAATACTGAGGTTGATAAAACCCGTGAGAAATTTGGAATGCGGATTAGCTCGAAATTCGGCGGGATGGTTGCGATGACTCGGTCAATTCTCAAGGGTGAGAGCTTAATGCTGGCAATAGACCAGGATGCTGGAGTTTATGCATCCGGAATTTATGCAAATTTCTTCGGGCATTGGTGTAAATGTATCGAATCTTACGCGCTTTTAGCATTGCGTTACAATGTTCTGATAATTCCTGCGTACGGATACCGTCATGGCGAGGATTTCAAGTTCACGATGGTCTGGGGCAAGCCAATTTACGCAAAAGGCGATTATAAGAACCTGAAGGACGTTTATCAGGTTGTACAGGAATGGCACGATGTGTTCGCAGCACAGGTTTTACGTTATCCGCATCAATATGAGTGGTATCACAAGAAATGGCGGACGAGACCTGCTGATGAGGAAGATGTGAAAAAACCATACGAATTGGATAAGCAACCAAGGAATGATGAAATCGCTGAGCTTAGAAATAAAGTCGATAAAACGAGAAAAATCGATAAGATTTTTGAATATTATGAAGAACAAATGGCATTGTTCGAGAATTTACCGGACTTCAGCAAACCTTACTCTCTTTCAGATTGATATGTACGAAGAATTATTAAAACAGGCGTGTATTATCAGATTTACAAATCGAATGCAGTACATTCGGAATCGAGTGTATTTGCTTGATTCAGTGAGCTCGACAAACGAAATTTTGCTTACCCTTGATGAATTCGAGTCAGGCACAGTAATTATGGCTAAAATTCAAACTTCAGGTAGAGGTCGGCTTGGCAGAAACTGGCATTCAGAAGATGGCGGACTCTGGTTTTCGGTAGGTTTTGACCTTGAAAAACTTTTGCAGCATGAGAAATTTGATGAAATCGATAAACATAAAATAATAGGTATTAATCTTGCAAGTGCGCTTGCAGTTGTCAGGGCATTAATTCGGGTTGGCATTCAGCATGCAAAAATTAAGTGGCCCAACGATGTTTATCTCAAAGAGCGTAAGATTTGTGGAATTTTGACGCAAAGCCGGTTTGAAACGAAAAATAATCGAGTTGTTGTCGGCATCGGGCTGAATGTGAATCAGAAATCATCGGTTTTTCCCAATGAAATTGCTAAAAAAGCTGGTAGTCTGGCATCAATAACAGGCAAAAATTACAATATTGAGAAGATACTCGGACTAATTCTTCTGGAGCTTGATAGTTTAATTTTCGACATCCTTATTTCAGCCAGCATCGAAGGAATTTGCGAAGAAATCAATCAAAATTCCATGTTGAATGCTCGTGAAGTCAAGGTTCAGCACGGAGCAAAAGTTTATACTGGTGTTGTACAGAGGATTGGCAACGACGGTGCGCTTCATCTGCTGACGAATGCTGCAAACAATGCTGAATCAATTTCATCATTAGATGTTGTTTTGTCTGAAAGCTCGATGAAAAATGTAATGAAATTTTATGCAGGTGAGATAATAGAGTTTTAAACACTGTTAAATTATATTTGAATCTTATATTAGCAGATTAGGCATCCTAGCCTTACAGAAATCGAATATAAAACACTCACTCCTTGTCATTCTGAGCGAAGCGAAGAAACCAGGATTGCTGAGTTGAAAACATGGAATTTGTTGCGATGTATTATGTATGAGAGATTCCGAATCTGACTCATTGTATTTATTGAGTAAATTGCGAGTCATATTCCATGATTTTTGTAGTATAGCCTCGATTGCAACGTCAGTCGCTTCGCTCCTTCCTCGCAAAGACATTGGGGTGTTGGCATCTTTCACTCGATAGAATGACACGCTTACATGTTATAACAGTCTTGGAAGCTTGTCCTACCAACACTAAAAAAAATTGTAACACTACATTATTATTTTTTGTATGTTCACAAAAAAAATATATACGTTTTAAAATGTTTGCAACATTTATCATCGAAAAGTAAAATCGCTCCAATTATTGCATATTTTTTATTTTATAGGATGGCTATGCACAAAATATATGTCGGTTTGGGAGCTAATCTAGGTCAACGGCTTCTTACTTTAAAAGGTGCTTTCGAAGCGATGAAAAACATTCCTTCAACATTCAACTGGCAGATTTCAAAAGTATATGAATCTATCCCCGAACATAAAGAAGGACCTGATTATCTGAACGCGGTCGCCTGTGCTGAAACTGAGCTTGAACCCCAAAGACTCCTCGATTATTTGCTTTCTCTTGAACACGAATTTGGCAGACGCAAACACGAAGACCGTTCGCGCGAGTTAGACCTTGATTTACTTGATTATAACGGTGAAATTCTTGAGAAACAATCGCCAGACCTGATTCTACCTCACCCGCGATTACATTCGAGATGGTTTGTATTGAAACCTATGTGTGATATAAATTCCAAGTGGATGCATCCCGTTTTGGACAAGACTGCGCAGGAATTGCTCGATGTTACGGACAATAAAGGACGAGAATTTAATGGATGTATTTAACGACCCGTCAGAAATTGTCAGAATTGTTGAAAATTATCGTAATTCAGGATTCAAAATCGGTTTAGTTCCGACAATGGGTGCGTTGCATGCTGGTCATCTCTCACTCATAAAAGCAGCTCGTGCTGAATGCGATAAAGTAATCGTATCAATCTACGTAAACCCAACGCAATTCGGTGAAAATGAGGATTTGGATAAGTATCCGAGACCTATTAAACGCGACCTTGAATTATGCAATGCCGAAGGTGCTGATATGATTATGCACTTGAATGATTCTGACATGTATCCTGCGAATTATCGAACATACGTTAATGTTGAATATTTGACCGAAACTCTTTGTGGAGCGTCGAGACCGCATCATTTCAGGGGTGTAACGACGATTGTAGCGAAACTCTTCAACCTTTCTAAACCTCATTTTGCATATTTCGGGCAAAAAGACGCTCAGCAGGCAATTGTGATTAAACGCATGGCAGCGGATTTGAATTTCGATGTAACGATAAAAGTATGCCCGATTGTACGAGAGGATGACGGTCTTGCAATGTCCTCGCGAAATGTTTTCCTGTCAGAAAAACATAGAAAACAGGCGGTTGTGCTTCAGCAAGCACTACAGAAAGCTCTGCTACTTTATAATGCTGGCGAGAAAAACTCGCAAATTCTCATCGATTCTGTTAGTGAGACTATAATAAATGAGTGTTCAGGCAGAATTGACTATGCGGAGCTTGTCAGTACCGAGAATCTTCATCCGATTTCAGAGGTAAATGAGAAGGCACTTTTAGCGGTTGCTGTTTTTTTCGACGAAACGAGACTGATTGATAATCAGCTTTTACCTGGTGATGCAACAATATAATTTCCTTTATTTTTCATCCATGAAATAAACCTGAAGTGATGAACCTGTAGGGAGTTCGATGCGCTCGATGTATGGCACACCATCAATAACAAGCCAGTTCACAAACACAATTGCGTTTATTTTTGTGTCAAATATAGCGATGTATGTCTCAATCTGGAGGGTTTCGTTCACCGGAAATTTAGAAACATTTATAAGGTCAATTAATGAGTAAGTTTTGTAAAAGTTAAGCATGAATAGGTTTTCTCTGAATTTGGTGTCAAAAATTGATGACGAATTCTGCATAAACTTCGGCAATGTTTTTTTTCGCAAATCTGTAGTAATAAAGTTCGATGACACGCTGTTAAGACCGTCTTGAGCATCAGTTAGAATTTTACGCAGCAAATTAATTCGTTCGAATTTTGGCTTTATGAGAATAAATTCAAATTTGTCAATTGTTCCAACATCCCAATTCCCCTGCCAGATCAGCTCACCTGAGTCGTATTTCCGAATCCCATCAATTCTTGTTGTTTTTAAGCGTATGACTTTCAGGATATTGCTGATTTTCCAGCTTTGAGAACTTGGACTCAGCAAGAGAATGGTATTTGTGTTTTTTGATATCGATTTTAGCGTGAAATGAATTTTCCCGTTGACCTCGTGCATTTCCGAAATACCGCTGTACAAGCCCACTGAGCCCTGGATACATCGCCAGAATTGTGCTGAATCTTCAGGTACAATATTTCGCAAAAACACGAAGTTATTGTTGACGGCAGACCTAAGTTGCATGAAATTACGTGAATTAATTGCATCGAGAAAATTTTCGACTGTGTAAAAAGGATTATTGAAATCTCTAGTATCAAAATTTGTAAACGGATATTTCCTCTTAAAAATTTGGCTTTTAACCTCGTTGAATCCGTTTTGCGGTCGAACAACACCGGAAGATGCAAATTCTGTCTCTGAAGTTGAATTCTCACTATTGTCAGTATTGTTATAATCCGATTTTTCAATGATTATGTTCTCGTCGCTTTTGTTATATTCTGGGGTATCGGATTTTTCCTTATCATCAGAGAATTCAATTATTTGGCACCCCTGAATGTGAATAATCAGCACAAAACTTAAAAATATTCGCACAAATCGCATTGTTTCTCCGTTATAATCCGATGCAAGGTGATTTGCATGAGCAGCATTTACACAACCGTTACGATTATACCTGATTTCATATGATGTACAGAATGTCAATTTTGCTTGTATCAATAATTTGCGCGACAATCGCATTGAGTCTCGGTCTGCCATCGAACTTGTCGATTTTTCCATTTTTCACAAAATCCTATGTTTTCTCGAACATAATCGTTGTCAGTCTTTTTTTTCTAATGTTTTTCGAGACATATTACCTTTATCGAAGATTAAATTCACAGAAGCTGAAATCTGAAGCAAACCCATCAAGGAGATTGTTGAGATTAACAGTGCAAAACGTAACAGAATCATTATATTTCATCTGCTTGATTCTTCCATTCGTTGCATTGTGTAAGATTTTTCTCGCTTTTGAATTTTCCGAAATCCTTTCACCTTTTTTTGTTTTCGCATATTTAATAATCATAATTCGAATGAATATTCTGTTTCTAACGATGATAAATGCGAGCTTCGAGAGTTTCATGCGTATACTGCTAATACTGACATTTCTTCTTCCAGTTATCGGATTTTGCCAGTGGGAATTCTCAGGAATATCAGCAACCTGGCTGTCATATTTCAGCCCTGCATGGTTTCAGATGGAGGTGCTTAGAAGTCCAACAATACCGATTTTCCCGTTATTCATTATCTGGTTTGTACCGATTTTTGTTTTGCTTTCAATCTTTTTACAAAGGGAAAAACGCATTGTTAAACAGGGGAGACTGCAATCATGAAAAAACTGTTTATTGCACTCATTTTGATTACATTTGCAGTTAATTTCACTTTTGCAGCATCAGCTGATACCGAAACATCAATGCTTTCCGCGCGTTGGCTTACGGGAAATATTGGTGCATATAATTTACCGATGCCTTTGAAGCTTGAATTCTCAGGCAAAAAAGAACAGATTCAAAAAATAAAGGTCGATGCAGGTGCGTTTCATTTCAGCTTTCGGAAAAACTCAAATGAAATGACAGTCTGGGTGCAGTATCCCAAAGGCACAAGCATGATTACTTGTTCAGCGTTTAACAAGGAAAATGTAGAATTAGAATCAATAAATATTCAAGTTCCAAGTCAGGAAATTCGGAATACGAAAAATCGCTTCACCGCTGTTATTGTTAACGATTATAATCTGTTTAACAATCCGCGATATGCCAATTTCATCCTTGCTGAGTGCGATGTCCCAACAAATTGGTACAATTTAATCGCTTTTGATGATATTGTTATCATCGATTATCGAAATTTAAGCTGGAATCAACTCACTTCAATCAAGAATTACATGAAATCAGGTGGTGTTGTCATTATCCCGACAAGATTTGCTGATGCTGACAAAATCCTGCAAAAACTTGAAATTTTCACTGACTTTTCGACGCAAGATAATGCTGTTGTAACGCTTAAAAACCAGAATTATATACTTCTGCGTTCGACCTTGAACTTTCACGCTGGGATGATTCAAAAATACAAAATCTCCGATAATCTGAATTTGTCCGAAGTCCTTGAAATCATCCGCTTAAACCAGAAAACTCAAAACCTTCCTTTTAACCTTGATATTTTGCGGAATCTGGCTGAATATACTGAAATCAGCACCTCAAATTATCTTGTCAATGTATCGGATGAACGCAAAAACAGGCTTGTATTGTATATTTCACTAGCAATGTTTATAACGATGTTGATTTTGATTATTGGATTGCAGCAGTTCAAAAATCTTTCGGGTATTGAGAAACAATTACTCATAATCGCATTCTGTCTTATCATTTCAGTTGTTCTGCTATTCATGCAGGATTTCAATGCTGTAGATTCGTCGAGTTTTACTGTAATACTGACTGAAACCGCCGAAAACACTCCTTATAACGTGAATGCTAAGATAAAACTACTGCGAATAAATCATGCAACAACAGTTCAATTCCCGATAAACAATGGATTTATAAGGATTCTGTCAGCAGATTCGGCAAGTTTTAATGAAAAAATGGATATTAGCTTTGATGAGAATTTTTACACTGTGAAAACACATGGGCAAGCCGATTTATACGTCGCAAAGCTTGATTTTAGCGATTCTGAAAAGCACTTGTCGATTTATGAAAGTAATAAGAAATTTGTTGTTACGAATCTCAGTGATTGTGGGCTTCAAAAACTTGTGTATATCGATGATTTCAAGGGCTCAACGCCTGCTGCAATTGAAAAATACGAGAATTTAACACTCGATGCTGATTCAATCCCCTACAGAAACTTGTTTTTTGATTATTTTGACCAAGAAAACCCGACACAAGCACAGTTTACCAACTTTTGTACAAGTATCATTCAGAAAAACAGGCAATTTGTCGCATGTTACAAATCAACTGCAAGCGATAATCTGCATATTATTCTTTCACCAATGATAAATCAAAAAAAATTGAAGTAATTTGCACATTATAAAATATAATCGAATGTGAAAACCTGTCCATCCTTGATGGTTTAAGTTTACAACTCGAGCAATAGGTCAAAAAACTCTTGAGCCAACTGCCGACGTTGTAGAGAAACGCAGGTTTACCTGCCTTTATGTTTATAATGATTATTAGAGGTCAATCATGGCAAGCACACGTAATCGCGGTATCTCAATTTCTACGATTCTGATGTTTCTGGGTGGTGCTGCTGTTCTTGTAGCAGCGTATTTCCCTATTTTATCCAATTATGACAAGACGAAGATAAATGTGATTAATGCAGACACTCAGCTTGCTTTAGCTGTTTCGGAATATCTCATTGCAAAAACACAGGACGAAGAAAAAGCCAAGCTTCAGGAAGCTGATTTTCAATTACAGAACCGATTGACTTTCGATAAAGCTGACCCTTTATTTGTTACCGAGGAAACTCCAACGGATCCGCCAAAACCGAAACCTATGCTCAGAGACAAAGACGGTGCAAAGGAAATAATGTTTATAGCACTAAATGAGATATGTGATTATTATGGCTTCGATTTTAACGACATGAAGAATTCGAAAACTATTACCGAGTTTGTGAAATTAACTGTTAATACTACGAATATGCCCAATATGCTGAATTATCTTAAACTCTACAATTTTGTCGAATATCATTCCGAGAATTTTACTAAAGAAACGCAGCAGAAAACTTCGTTCAAGCGATGGATACTCGCTGGAATAATAATTCTTGCTGTGATTCTCATCGGTGCTGCATTTGTATTCACATTCAGGCACACAAACGTTCTTTTCCTTGCACTTTCGCTACTATGCATGATTTTAATACTTGTGATGTTTTATCAAACTTCGATGACACACAGTAAAACGCTTGATCTTGGTAATCTCTACGCTGATGGCACGTTGATTTTCATGGGTGGCGGATTGTTTCTGTTTTTAAGCTCAATCAGCGGAATCAACAGCAGGAATTGGCTTGTTGCGATAATCGTTTACCTGATAGTGTTTGCGCTTGTTGCGATTATGTTTTTCTTTTTCAGAGATTCCTTTAGCTATCTTTGGTTCATGGATATTAGCACATTTATAAATTGAAATTTTCACCATGAAACTCGAACGTTATTATATTGATGATTCTCTGGCTGTTGGACAATCAGCAAATCTTACCAACGAACAAGCCAAACACTGCAGAACAGTGATGCGCAACAAGATTGGAGATAGCGTTGTACTGTTTAACGGGCTTGGAGGTGAATTTGTAGCGGAAATTTCTACTGTTTCAAAAAAGGATATTGTGCTGAATGTTCTTGAATTTATCAATATTAATCGCATTCCTGAAACCGAAATTACACTCTTTACCGCTGTACCGAAGCATAAACGGTTTGATTTTCTTATAGAAAAAGCAACTGAGCTTGGAGTTAACGAAATTACGCCACTTATTACAGAAAGGTCGAGTAATATTGCTTCAGCGTTTAATGAATCTAACACAAAACGGCATAAAACCAAGATTATTGAGGCATGCAAGCAAAGTGGCAGAAATATTTTGCCGGTTTTAAATTCACCACGCACTTTAGAATCAATGATTTCTGTTGATGCAGACCTGAAAATTGTCCTTCATCCGAGTACAACAAATTTCAAAATTTTAAACAACCCAAGTAAAATCAAGACGATTGCGCTGGCTGTTGGTGCAGAAGGTGGATTTACTGATGCTGAAGTGCGAAGTTTCCTTAACAACGCCTGGCAGACTCTAACAATTGGCAAGAGCATCTTAAGAGTGGAAACTGCTGTCATCGCAGCACTTTCAATTGTGAATCATTTACTTGATGAAAACACTTAATCAATGCTACCTTTGCTATCATCAATCTCTTGTTTGATTGCATCTTTCTTGCAGACGTTTATGCAGAATCCGCAGCGTTTGCACATTGCATCATTGATTTTTGGTTTGTTTG
>CAYZQB010000036.1:0-7196 GCA_964480395.1 uncultured Planctomycetia bacterium | reverse complement strand
TTTATGCAGAATCCGCAGCGTTTGCACATTGCATCATTGATTTTTGGTTTGTTTGAATCCGTATCAATTTCAATTGCCGGACAGGAAAAAAGCGTAGTACAAGGGTTTAAACAGTCTTCAGTGCCATACTCGCAAATTTCTTGGTCAATGAATATCTTTTTATCCGCAAGTTTACCCAGTTTCTCCGTTTGCATGGTGCATGGAGCATTGAAAATAATGCATCGCACACCTGTTCGATAAACTGCATCATAAAATGCAATAACCGCATCAGTAAAATCGAATGGATCGACAGTTTTGAATTTTATATCAAGTGCTTCAAGCATTCTCTCTATGTTTACAAATTCCAAAGCACTTTTCTGCCCACCCGTCATCGCAACATAATTGTTGTCGAGTATCACAATCAGAACATTCGAATTGTTAATTTTACAGTCGATTAGTGCCTGCAAACCCGAATGTAGAAACGTTGAATCACCGATGACAGAAATCGTAAGAGTATCCTTAAATCTGCTGATTTCGCTGAAACCTGCTCCCATTCCAATACTTGAACCCATGCAATTCACAGTTTGCAGCAAATTATAACCAGCATCAAGACAACCGAGTGTATAACAACCGACATCACCCGTAATCACGTATTTTTGACCGATATCTCCAAGAACCGTTTTCATCACCCAATAAGATGCTTTATGCGGGCAACCGCTGCAGAAACTCAACTCGCGGTTAGGCAATTCCAGCAACAATTTCGAGTTGTCTGCATCTTTTTCGAGTATGATTTCTTCAACATTTTCAATAGAATCAGCATTGAGAATTTTTGTAAGAGTTTCTACCAGTGAATCAGGATTTAATTCGTTAATTTCGTCAATCATCCCGTTGATTCTTCCGAACCATTTTTTATCTTCCTGCACAAATATGCTTCTGATTTCAGTTTCGAGAAATGCGCTAGTATCTTCTATGACGAGGATTTTCTCAGTATCTGCAATGTTTTCATGTAAAAAATGCACCGGCAATGGGTATATAAAACCGAGTTTTACAAGCCGGATTTTGTTCCACAAACCAAGCAAATCAATTGCTTCGTATGCAACTGAAAATCCGATTCCGCTGGCAATAATCACAAGCTCAGGTTTTTCTCGAATAATTTTATGTGAATTTTGTTCTCCGTCAATAAGCACAGATTCATCGTCAGCAAATTCGTTGCGCACATTCTCAAGCAGATCGAATTTTTCTGATTTGCTAAGCCCAAAAGTGCGATTGAACATGTTTTTCTCGGAAATATTTTGTGCAACTTTCATTTTTCCAATCTGAACACGTTTTTGTGGCAGCACTGGCAGATTGACCGCTCGAATGTTGTCAATATCCCAATTTTCAGAAATGATAGGTTTATTCTCAGCATCTTGAACAAGTTTGTCCCAATGTCCAGACCAATGTAAGTCTTCCGCAGCATGCTCAACCTGAACAAGATTTTTTTGATGTGCAATGCGGGTGGTGATTCGAATCACAACAATCTGCTTCAGAAGTTCAGACAGATTGAACGCCCAGCGTACCATCATTTCAATCTCCGCAGGTGTTGATGGACAAAGAATTGGCAGGTTAGCAGCGCGCAGAATCCATCGACTGTCGATGCTTGAAGTCGATGCCAAAGCACCGGGGTCATCACCAAGAATCAGCACCATTGACCCGCGATTTATGCCTGTATGAGCAAGTGTCAGAAGGAAATCCGCTGCAACATTCAAGCCATTCTGTTTCATAATCGCCAAGGTTTTCGCGCCTGTCAAAGCACATGCTGCTGCTTTCTGCATTGCTACATTCTCATTTATCGACCAGGAAGCGTTCAAGCCCGTAAATTCTTTGCTCTCGGACGAATATGAGTTTCTCAGCGATTTTGCTCTGTCAATCAATATCTCCGCAATCTGAGTAACAGGTGAGCCGGGATAGGAATAAACGAATTCAACACCTTCAGCAAGTGCGCCATATGCTGCTGCTTCATTGCCCGACATCAACTTATAAACTGACGAAAATTCCTTTAATTCTACAATTTCATTTCGCGAAAAATAATTGAGTGCTTTTAGATTGAGAGCTAATAGATCATCATGGAATACCTGATGTAGTGCAGTTTGAAGAACATCGAATGAAAAAGGCAACCAACGTAATTCACATGCTTTTGAAAGAAGCAGAACGTTCATAATTCGGACAATATTAAATTCTTTTACCGCAAGTTTCGATGCATCAAATGTTTCAATCGTTTCTGTGCCTTCTTTCAGCTCAGCAATTATTTTGCCAACACTCACATCCTGTGCATTTCCCTTCACAACGCTGATTGGCGTAATAATTTTTGTATTTAGAATGACTTTCGTTCTGCTTGAACCGAATTCTCTGAAAATTCTCAGTCCTTCAAGCGGCTCAAGAGCAATAATTAAATCTGCTGATGATTCCGAAATCTGTGGGCTGTAAATCTCCTGCTCTGCCATTCTGACAATGCTGTGTACCGATCCCAGTCGCTGACTCGCACCGAAAACTTCACCAATCATTACACTCAAACCCGATATGCGAGCGCATTCACCAAGAATCCTCGAAACGACAATGCTTCCCTGACCACCTACGCCTGCAACCACGATGTTTATTATCTTGCTCATACCGAACCAGCCAATCAAGTTGTTTTTCTCGATATTCTATATATTTTCACACTCGTTGAAATAAAAAAACGCAGTATTATCTCGGTGAATAAGAAATGTTAAGATTTTAAGGAATAATTAAAATTACTAACACGACATCGGGATTAAATATCGGGACATGCCAGTTTGTATCAAGGATTTATCCGTATATTATAAGTCACTGTGATATATTCACTAATAAGAAAAATTGCAAAAAATGATAAAAAAATATACAATTAAGTTCTTAACCTATGATTGGTGAGATTATGTTCAAGAAAATTTTATTTCTGTTTTTTGTAGCAACGATTTCTTTCATATCCTGCGATGGCGAGGAAAAACTTACCGCAAAAATGATTGTCAAACAATTTAAAGATGTGCTTGCAAACGAAACAGGAATTTACGATTTCGGAAACGTGCATATTGGAACATCGAGTGCAGCCATCACATTCACCATAGAAAATACGGGAGATGGCAATTTACTTTTAACTGGCACTCCAGACAAAGTTATTGCAGATGGTGGTGATGCAGGCATGTTCACAATTAACGAAACCTACACAAATTCACCTGTCGAAAAGAATGGAGCAACAACATTCACTATTACATTTACACCTACTTCCGTTGGCTTGAAATCAACAACCATTTCAATCGCAAACAATACCAAGAGTGACAATCCATATCGATTCACGGTTCAGGGGACCGGGCAAACATTAATTATTGATATGAATGTCAAACAAGGATCGACTAACATTCCTAATACAACAGGCGTCTACGACTTCGGTGGTGCCGGCATTGGAACATTTACCCCCGCAATCGAATTTACAATCGAAAATCTTGGCAATGCAGACCTTTTCTTGTCGGGTTCACCAAAAATCCAAATAACGGGAACGGATTCCGCGATGTTTGTAATAAATCAAAGTTCAACCTCTTCACCCATTGCACCATCTGAATATAAGACTTTTACGATTACATTTTACCCAACATCCGAGGGCAGCAAATCCGCAACAATTTCAATCCCGAACAATGACCCGAACAAAAATCCGTACACTTTTGAAATAGTTGGATTAGGATTCCAAATGTATTGCTGGACAAAGCGAATCGGAGGAACCAGCGATGATTATGGATATTCGATAACAACAGATTCATCTGGAAATGTTTATATCATTGGAGATTTCGAAGGAACCGTTGATTTCGGTTCTGATTTCGGGGTTTCAGATAGCAGAACTTCAGTAGGAGGCAAAAATATATTCATCACAAAAATAAATTCGAATGGAACATACGGCTGGACAAAACGGCTTGGTGTCATAGGTTCAATGGGTAGCTTACGCACATTGCCAATAACGACAGATTCATCAGGAAATATTTATTTGACATCGTATTTTGAAGGAACTGTGGATTTTGGAGCTGATTTCGGCGTTACAGACAGTAAAACGTCTGCAGGCGGCATGGATGTCTTTATAACAAAAATCCTTTCTGATGGAACTTACGGCTGGACAAAGCGAATGGGAGGTACCAGCCAAGATGCCGGTTATTCAGTAACAACTGATTCATCTGACAATGTTTATTTTATAGGGCAATTTTATCTGACAGTCGATTTCGGTGCTGACTTCAGCGTATCCGACAGTAAAACATCTTCTGGCGCAGCTGATACATTTATCACGAAAATAAATTCCAATGGTACTTATGGTTGGACTAAAAGTATAGGCGCAAATTATGGCAGGTCAATTACTGCAGATGTTTCGGGAAATATTTATATTGCTGGTTGGTTTTATTCAACCGAGGATTTCGGTGCTGATTTCAGCATATCCGACAGTAAAACATCTGCTGGTGGTTCAGATGCATTTGTAACAAAAATCGATACCAATGGAAATTATGGCTGGACAAAGCGAATTGGTGGAACTAGATATGAAAATGGAAATTCAGTCACAACTGATTCTTCTGGGAACATTTATATCACTGGAAGTTATGAAATTGTCGTAGATTTCGGAGCGGATTTCGGCGCAGCAGACAGCAAAAATTCTGATGGTGTTGAAGATATTTTCGTAACCAGAATAAATTCGGATGGATCTTACGGCTGGACTAAGCGGATGGGTGATTCTGGAACTGACATCGGAAGATCAGTTACAACTGACTCTGCGGGAGATGTATTCTTCACGGGTAACTTTAAATATACCGTAGATTTTGGCGCTGACTTCAGCGTCTCTGACAGCAAAACCTATGCCGGTTCGAATGATATATTTATCAACAAAGTCCATTCCGATGGGAATTACGGATGGACAAAGCGAATGGGTGGTACAAATCGTGATGAAGGATATTCAATAACTGCTGATTCATTGGGAAATGTGTATGTTGTAGGAATATTTTATGAAACTGTAGATTTTGGTGCTGATTTCAGCGTTTCGGAAAGTAAAACATCAGCTGGTGTGTCAGATATATTCATCACCAAACTCACTCCTTAGATATTTGATTCTAAATTGATATGCATCCAGAAATTAATCAGGTAGGATATTAGTTTTACGCTTTTGCCAAGCGGAGAAATACTTGTTGAAAGAGAAATGATAAGAATTTGTTAATTTTTAAAAAGTTAATTGAAATATTGTCATACACTCATTGGTTTTAATAATCGACTCGCAATTTTCGCATTTTGTGGTAAACTTCTGCAAAATTTCGGGTTTAATAAATTGTGGAAGAAAAGCGATCGCTGTGTTCTTTGAGAATTCAGAGGAAAGTCCGGGCTTCACAGAGCGGAAGAGTGGATAACGTCCACCGCGTGAAAACGTAGGGAAAGTGCCACAGAAAACAAACCGCCGATACATCGCCAGAATATACTTGGGCAAAAGTATGTTCTTTTGGTGTATCGGTAAGGGTGAAAAGGTGAGGTAAGAGCTCACCGCCAGGCTGGTAACAGGCTGGGCATGGTAAACCCTCTTCGAAGCAAGCTCAAATAGGCTGATTTTCGGGAATTCCCGATTGGTGCTGCTCGTACCGGTTAATCAGCGGGTAGAGTGCAGGACAGCATTGGCTGCCCTCGCAGGTTGCAAACAAGCAACCCGTTAGAGATTAATGATCGCGTTCATCTTTTTGGTGAATTACAGAACCCGGCTTATTTCTTCCCGTTTTTTTTTCTTGATTTACGAGGTTTTTTGTGATATTTAGTTCGATTTTTAAGTTTTTCTTTCATTTAACACGGAGGTGAAGATTTGGGTCTCAAAATAGTAGTCAACAAAGGAATGGCACTTGAAAAAGCTCTGAAACAGCTTAAACGTAAGATGGCAACTGAAGGAATCTCGAAAGAAATCAAGAAACACAGCTATTTCGAGAAACCAAGCGATAGACGACGCAGAAAACAAAAAGAAAGACTCCGTGCCATACGCAAGGCGATGAAAGAAAAACAAATGAATATGTAAAAATTGGGCATATATTCTGACGATGTTTGTTAGAGGGGAAAGTATATTTCTGATTTTTTGTTTATTTTTGACAAACCCCTAAATGAGGTAGCAACTATGATTAACTACAATTTCCACGAAGATGAGACCAAAACCGGTAGAATCAAATGGTTTTGCTCTGATAAAGGTTACGGATTCATTGATCAGGATGATGAAGGTCCGGATGTTTTTGTACATTACAGCGCGATTGAGATGGCAGGTTATCGTTCGTTGACCCAGGGTGATAGCGTTTCTTACCGGATAAGTCGTGGAGATAAAGGATTGCTTGCCCAAGATGTACAAAAACTGGATAATTTAAAGCAAGGGGCATAATTTGTTTATTGTTATTGATGGTCCCGATGGCGTCGGGAAAAGCACGCAAGTAAAAATGCTGGCTAATCACATGCGCGAAAAATACAAACACGCGGTTGTTGAATTATCCGAACCGACAAAGGAAAGCGACGCTGGGATTGCAATCAGGGAATCAATCGCTAACAACAGAAGACTCGAACCCATTATCGAAGCAACATTTTTTATCGAAGACCGACGTTTTGACGTGCAAAAACGAATTATTCCAGCGTTGAAAGACAAAAAAACAATCGTGCTCGATAGATACTATTTTTCAACAATCGCCTATCAAAGTGCCTTAGGCATCCCGCCAGAAGAGCTTTATGAGATGCAAATGAACTTCATCATTGAGCCTGATATTGTGTTTATTCTTCATTGCCCGACAGAGGTAGCGTTAAAACGTATAAATGCTAGAGGTGAACAGGATGCAATGGAGCAATGCGATTATCAGGTTCGGGTTGATGAAATTTTCATGGGCTTTTCTTCAGACCATATCTTCCATATTGACGCTGATAAGTCGATTAATGAAATTCATGATGAAATCGCCGAAAAAACCGACACTTTCATCAAAAACAATAAGATATTCTAAATACCCAAACCCAAACAAACGCTCAATGTCATTGCGAGGTGTGCAAGCACACATTTTTTCACGACACTGTCAACAGGTTGTGTAACTCTCGAATCCTATTGGCGTTAATGTATGAAAAAGTGAGTTTACTCACGTCATTGCGAGGTGTGCAAGCACACTTTTAGGTTACGTCCATGTTGAATTGCTCACAGA
>CAYZQB010000035.1:0-22743 GCA_964480395.1 uncultured Planctomycetia bacterium | reverse complement strand
CGAGATGTCACCATATGACTTCGATAAAGGGCGTATCGTCTGGCGCCAGTGATGTATGCAAACATACTTTTTTACACACTATTTCAAATTGGATTCAAGAGTTGTTTGACCTATTGCCAATGCGGTTTGTCAAATATTTCATTGTTTTAATGGCAAACCCACTTTTTTCTGTATCATATCCGTTAGGGGTTAGGTTTTTTTGACCGATTAACTCCATTATTAATTTATTTAGCATGTCCATCATAGGTAAACCCACATTTTCTGAAAGATTTTCGAGTTTCGACCGATTAACTCTATTAACGAGTTATTGAGGATGCGATGTTTCGAAAATCATATTATAAAATCGTTTTTGCAGGTGGTGGTACAGGTGGACATCTTGCTCCAGGTATTGCCGTGGCTGAAGAATGCATATACGCAACCGATTGTGAGATTGAGTTTTTAATTGTCGGTAAACCTGTTGAGAAATTGATGCTTGAGAAGAAAAACTTCAGATACTCAAAGATGCATGGTGCGCCTTTGCAAAAGAGCATTAGTGGATTGTCCGCCTTTGTTCTGTTGAACCTGATAGGTTTTGTGCGTTCATTTATAAAGTTTCTGGGCAATCGACCTGATGCTGTCATCTGTCTTGGTGGGTATGGAGCGTTTGCAACGGCATATTCCGCGAGACTCCTCAAGATTCCAGTATTTGTTCTAGAGCAGAACTTGATACCGGGAAAAGTTAACCGAATTATATCGAAGTTTTCAAAGAAGATTTTTACACAATGGAAAATTGAAGATAAATGGCTGCCAAAGCAGGCGAATCAATCAGTGCAAGGAAATCCAATTCGAAACGAAATTTTTGAATCTGATAAAATGAATTCACTGAAATCACTTGGTTTAAGTTTGAATAAACCAACACTTCTGGTACTCGGGGGTTCACAGGGTGCAGTGAAAATCAACGATTTCGTGCTGAAAAACCTGGAAACTATCAGACATTACGATATTCAGGTGATTTTTCTGACAGGAAAGCATGATTATGAGAGGGTTAACAGCATTTTAGGCAGAAATTCGAGTTTTGAAATTATGCCGTTCTCAAATGAAATGGGGAAAATTTTAAATGCTTCTGATTTCGTAATCTCTCGAGCAGGAGCGACGACAATCGCTGAGTTGACAGCACTTGGAAAACCAATGCTTCTGATACCATATCCCTTCGCAGCAGAGAGGCATCAACATAAAAACGCTGAATATGTTACTAAATCCGGTGCTGCCATAATGTACGAAGAAGACCGCTTGACCAAAGATGTCTGGGAATTGATACTCAATGATATTCTGCTTGATTATGATAATCTTCGTGAAATGGCGAGGAATAGCAGCATAATCGGCAGACCTTTTGCGGGGAAGTCGATTGCAGTTGAAATTTTGAATTATATTCGCCAGTCAAAGCAGATTGATGAGCCGATTGTGTCCAAAGCACGTTTAATCAGGCATAGCAGCAAGCCCAATGATCAATTAAGCGATGCTGCATGCATTTTGTTTGCACCCGAACCAGATGAAATCGATAAGAAAGTTGCAGCTTAAATAATAAAAACATTGAAACTTTTAAAAATCCCGATAACTGCTACTGTAACGTCGGATTTGAATTTGAGTAAACATTACAGAACTCAAAGCGTATAATTATGTGTACTTAAATTGCTATATGCGTTATAATTATTGATGCATGGGATAAAATAATGAACTCTTTTTTCAATATTCCGTGTTTAATATGTATATGAGTTTCAAGTAAGAGAAATGCATAAAATATTTTTCATTTCGCTGATTTCCTTAATCCTGCTGGCATCTGGTTGTTTCAATGATGCAGATACACTTAACAAATCTTCTGATGATGGTTTCAAGGATTTTGAATTCGTCAGCGGGAAGTTTTGCTCGGATGGGTTCATTCAACTCAATTCCAGAAAGCTTATCAATGATTTTAGCGTTGAAATTTATGAGCACAACGAATCTTACACAAAAAGTCTTTCGCCTATAATCGAAATATATAACAATAAGCTTTCAAAGCAGTATTCATATTTCATTGGCTTTGGAAAAGTTTCCGAACGCTCAAGCAGAATCAGCGTAGAAATTGTGAAAAATGATGATTTGCTCAATGATTTCAGCTTTGATATTGAGAAATACCCGAAAATGCCTGTTATAATGGATGTCCGCGAGCTTGGCGAGTCAGCAGTATTCAAAATTGAGGATGATTCAATAATTGGGTGCAACATTTCGACAAACCCGAATATTTGGGTGAAATTTTCGCACTCCATTCTTCCATCAAAAATAAGGGTTCAGCTTGAATCGTTATCGAATAACACGATTGTCCCCTGTTATATCGATTATTCTGAAAATCCGTTCATACTTGTTCATGCAACAGAAAAACTTAAATACAATGAGGTTTACAGACTTGTTTTTGAGATTGATAATGTTGAGATTGAATCGAAGGTTCAATTTATCACAAAGAAACTGCTGGGAGTTTTCAATGCTCTTGATGTCAATTCAACACAGAAAAACATAATCACATCCGGTTATATTGTCAATATTACAAAAAGCCTAGATGTATTAAAAATTGTCGAATTTAATGATTTTATTGTCGCTGATACGCAAGGTGCATACATTTTCCCTGAAACTTACAGCTTCGTCGTTCTATCTGCCGACGGATCGTTAAAACTGATTGAAAATTATAAGTTGAAATCAATTGCCGGTAAAATCGAGCTTGATGCTGTCTCAGGCATGATTTCTGCAGATTTTGACAATAACGGGCTTGATGAAATCCTAGTTTACAACAATTTTGGCGAATCCGTTGCATACCGAATCAATAATGCCTACGAACTTGAATATTACAATGAGTACCATTTCGGTATGTCCGATGATATGTTGACATCGTTGTGTATTTCGGATATTGACAACAACGGCTGGTATGATTTCATCGCAGGATATGCATCAGGGCTGGTAAATGTGATTTATCGCAGTGAGTTATTTCTTGATTTCGAGATGATACCCATTACCCGGCTTGATTCACCGATCAACTGCATTGAACTGACTGACCTTAACCGTGATTCGATACTCGACCTTGTTATTTCTGATAAATCAGGCGGATTATCTGTATATCTGAGAATATTAAATTCTTGGCAACCGCAAGTTTTATCCGAGAATTATCACGTCAACAATTTCATAGTTCAAGACCTTAATCACGACGGTTATAAAGATATTGTCGCACATGCAGATGAAGTTTATCTTTTGTATTTCAAGAATTTAATCTTCTCATTTGAGCTTAATAGAATCGATTATCCTGATAATCAAATCGTCAGTGATTTACACTTTTCAAAGGGATTTGAGCAACAAGGGTCATCAGATTTATTGATTTATCTACCATTTCTGAATTCTATACGTACATTTTCACTCACTCAAGATTTCCAAAGTATGAATGTTTTAAAAAGATTTGATATCAGCAATAACCTTTTTATTAAGAAAAATTCATTCAAAACTGATGCGAACACAAGGAAAATTGTATCTGCTGAGTTAAACAACGATCGGCTTGATGACCTGATTGTCATTTCAAACGATAATCTCACTGTTTATTATCAGGTTCGCGATGTTAATGCTGAATCTTTCACATATAAGCGAAAATACTTGCTGACCGGTTTGTATTCAGAAAATCCTGTAATTACAGATATAAACAACGATTCGTTTAAAGAAATACTTCTTCTGAATAATAAACAACTCGTTGCTGTATCAACATCGGATTTCAGCGATAGTACCCTTAATATTCCACTTGTGCAGGATGAAACGCTTATCGATTTCGTACATTTTAATCAGGACAAAGCGGATTATCTCGCAATACTGACATCTCAACGGCTTTTAATTGGCACAATTCAGGTGGATTCAGAATCTGAAAACTATGTTTTCAATCTGATTCATACTGAGTTAATTAGTGCTACCTCGGTTTATGTTCTTGATTTCAATGAAGACAGGTTAACCGACATCATCGTTACAAACAAAACCAGTAGTATGCTCTACTTGAGTGAATTAGCGGATGATAAAACAACTTTACAGTTCCGAATATCAATCGAGCTTCCATTTGCCAAATTACTCAATTCTGTTGACGGTGAATTCAATAGTTTTCTTAAAGTCGAGAATACTAAACTTCAACTAAGCAAATATACCGAATTCGGGCTGGAAAATACAGACTATGACCTGACAACATACAAGGCGACAAATCCAGAGATCGTTGTTTTTATGAATGATATCGACCGAGACGGTGATGACGATATTTTTTTACTGCGTAGTACTTCGGGGAATACAACCGTGGATGTTCTAATCAATAATTCGAATAAAACTTACAAACCTCATGTTGAATTCAGCCGGAAACTGACTTCAATCGTTAAATCAAATAACCTTAATTTTGTTGGTTTGCTGGATTTGGATTCCGACAGCTGGTCTGACGTCGTATTCAGCGATATAAACAACGATTTATTTATTTTGAAAATCAGGAATCCTTGATGAGTTTTCGGTGATAATAAAATTGTATTCAAAAGGTGAATATTCTTGGTTCTACTGCTTGTTGTGATGTAAATTGGCTGTCAGCGGGAAAAATATGCTGTTTAATACTACTGTTGAACCTATATCGCAATATCTCAAAACCATTCAAGAGGTTTATGGCGAGGATTTGTATAATGAAATAAATGAGAAATTTGATATCTTCAAACAGCATTTGATTAATATTTGGCCCGCTCGAGAGAAAATAATCGAAAGATTTTTATCAGAAAAAGATGGCGGTCTGCAAGCGAATATTTTGATTGATAAATTCGGTGTTTTGCATGATTTACGGTCATTTGTCGAAAAACTAAGAAAGAGATTGATTGATGAAGCAGGCGCACCTGAAACCGTTTTCTCCCATTTACTCAATCAGGGTGATGCAGATGGACTTTTTCTACCTTTTAAGTTCAAAAAACCGATTCAGCTCAAGATTCCAGGACGTTCATATCCAATGCCAATCGGCTCATCAGTCATACTTGAGAAAGAGCTTGAAATAATCAATAAGCATCTCAAAATTGAAAGATCCTTCAAAATAAATGTTTTACCGGATTTTATCGAAGCATCTTCATATGAAATCGATAAATTCGAATCGCAATATATGATTGATCCATCATTTTGGATCAAATTCGGCTTTGTTGTCCTTAGAACGCTTAACATTAAAGCCAGAGATGCTAAAATGCCAGTAATTTTCCACGATGGCACATAAATCGCAACACGAAGGCAATTGAACGCGTATGAAAGCACCTCGCAACAGAACAATTGACCTAAGCAATAAGGAGCATCAAAAATACGTTAAGATGTTCAATGAACTTAAAAAACCAGTTACAAAAACATCAGAAATCGAGAATAGTGTTATCTGTCGAGACTTTTTCGATGCTGCGAAATTATTGCCCACAAAATTTATAGATCTGCTCTTTATCGATCCACCCTATAATCTGTCAAAAAAATTCGGAAAATCAAGCTTCTCACGCCAGAAAATCGAAGATTATGAGAAATGGGTTGATTCCTGGCTTGTGCAGATTATTCCCATGCTTAAAGAAACAGCTTCAATTTATATTTGCGGAGATTGGCGCAGCTCGACAGCAATTCATCGGTTATGCGAAAAGTATTTTGTTGTACAGAACCGGATAACATTTGAACGTGAAAAGGGCAGAGGTGCAGTGAGCAATTGGAAGAATAATTCCGAGGATATCTGGTTTTGCACGAAAAGCGGGAAATATCATTTTGATGCTGATGCAGTCAAAATCAAACGTAGAGTTATTGCTCCTTACCGCGTGAATAATGTCCCAAAGGACTGGCAGGAAGAGGGTTTTAAAGAAGGCTCAGCGGATAGCAATAACGGGAAATTTCGGCTTACTTTTCCGTCGAATATCTGGACTGATATTTCTATTCCATTTTGGTCGATGCCTGAAAATACGCCCCATCCAACACAAAAACCCGAAAAATTACTTGCGAAAATCATACTGGCAAGCTCAAAGGAAGGTGATTTTGTGTTTGACCCCTTTGCAGGTGTTGGAACAACCGGTGTTGTCGCGAAAAAACTCAACCGTAAGTTTGCTATGGTTGAAATTGACGAGGAATATTGTTTGTACGCACTGAAAAGACTGGAGCAGGCAGAGGAGAACCCGACGATTCAAGGATATTTCGACTCAGTTTTTTGGGAACGAAATTCTTTTTCAATGCAAAAATCATCAGATAAAGACAAATCCGATTGAAAATTTATTCTGCTTGTCTTGCACCGGACTGCACGAATCACGTTATTTTTCGGAAAAAACAATCGCGGAGAACCAGAAAAGCTCGCTATCTTTGTCTTTCCAAGAGTTTACAGGTAAACCAGCTTTATTGCATGTATGCTGCAGAAACTCTTCACGATTCCAACCCCATTCCACCGGAACCTGCGGTAAAAGAAGCCCCGAATAATATCCTTTGCGAATGTAAAGCCCATGTTTGCCGACTTCAATTTTTTCAGGATCAGGGCAAGGTTCAAGCGGTGTCAGCACGCTTATTTCGATGTCACATTCGCTAAGCTCTGGTTCAGTAAGCGGGTTAAAACGCGGGTCATCAAAAGCACTTTTCAGGGCGAGGTTTCGAACCGTTTCCCACAATGGTCCAATTGCCTCAATATAACCGATGCAGCCCTGGAGTTCGCCGTGTTTGTGCAGAGTTACAAACGCACCAAAATGTTCGTCAAGAATCTCGCTTGCTACAGGTTTTACCGGCGGATCAAGCTTTTTGAAGCTGTTTTCGATACTTTTACGAGCTAATTCAAGTAAAACCGTTTTATCGTCAATCGGAATATCGTCAATCATCGTATTTTCCTATTTTTTTACTCAAATTTTAAAATTCTTTACCCGGTTTATTGGTTTCGGTAGTGCTTTTTGGAACAATTATCGGTGGATCGAAAATATCTCTGTAAGCTTTTGTATCCTTAAATTCCTTTTTAAACTTTTCGAGTAAAACGCGCGCTTTGACTCCTTTACCCAGCGAATTCAGCCGATTTACCTCATCATAAATTGCATATGCGAGAAACTCCCGAATCGTCAACTTTTCCTTCTTATCCTCAGAAATACTGTCCGCTTTCTCGAACAAAGTCATTGCATGATTTGGCAAACCTTTCAGCATAAGTACAAATCCAGCACCAATAAGAGTCTTAATATTCTTTTCCTTGGATAATTTCATTGCTTCATTCATCAGCTCGAATAAGCTACCATCGTTGATTTCGTAAAGATTTATGAAGAGATTTCCCTTATTTGTGTTGCTTGTACGTTTAACCTCAATCCTTCCGTTTTTGTATCCCTTTATCTGTATGGAATCACCAACCACATCATAATCTTGTACACAACTGGGTTTGCTAATCTTCAGATTGTTGGATCTTTTCAAGTCTTTCTCAAAGTTTTCCATAAAATAAATACCGAAATTAAACTGTTCAACAGTACGTTCATAAACATCCATCATACGGTTGGCAGACTCGTCCTTATCCACCTGTTCTTTGCATAGCTTAAATTCCTGTAATTTTTCAAGTTCCTTCAGTTTCTTTAGTGCATCTTCGAATTTGAATTGTAGCGAACAATCAAAAGCATCTTTAAGCACAGGTGCCATTTTAATACTAAGTTCGGAGGCGGCTTTTGATGCTTTCTCTTTCAATACGCTCTTTAATTGTTCAAGCTCTTTTGTCATGCTGTTTAGTCGATTTTGTGCTTGTGAAGTAAACATTGTGACGCCTGCCCATTTATCTACAACGATTTTATATGATTCACAAAGTTTTTCGAGACTAGTGATAATTTCAGATGTATCAACCAATTTCTTGATTTCGTCTATTTCTGTTCGATATGCATCCTCGATTTCTTCATATTTTTTTGCAAGCATCGATTCGAGTTTGTCTGTTAATTCCTCGATTTTCTTAACTTTTGAGAAATCTATATTGTAATTAGTACGGATTTTACTACTGACGAATTCTTCATATTGTTCAAATGCACCATTTTTGAATTTTGATTTAAATCCTTTATATTCTGTGTAGGCTTTGCCATATTCACTATCTTCGATATACTTTTCCGTTTTGCTTTGAAGTGTTGTGAATTCGGTTTCAACTTCTGCAGCTTGTTTTTCCAATTCTTTAATCGTAAATCGCAATTCTGATGCAGTACGTTCTGCTGGATTGTCAAAATTTATAAGAAGTTTGTTATCCTTGTACGAAAGAGCAAGTTTGTCGAATTCCAAAGCGATTTCTTCGAGTGCGATGTAATTATCAGCCGAAATCTGATCGAGTTTTTTCGTTCTGCAAATGTCACACATTTTAAGCTCAATTTCATCAAACAAATGACCCCGCTTGGTCATTTCTTCGCGTTTTGTAAAATCTGTTGGTGGCGTTTTATTGTTATCATCATTGGGCTTAACAACTTCAGTGCCATTGTTGTTGTTATCGTCGTCATCGTCTATTTCTTCGTCATCATCATCCGCGGACACAATCTCATCATCGTCATCGTTGCTAATTGTTACAATGGGTGGATCCTTGATTTTAGTTTTTTCAGTGAATTCCTTGCGACCGAATTTTTTATCACCATTGTCCATATTCATAACGACAGCAACTAATACGATAATAGCAACGATTATGGCGAATGTGATACCAAGAACCAGCGGAAGTTTTGAGGATTTTTTCGGTGAAATAGTTGAGTACTTTGATGCTGACCTATGCATATTCTTCGCTGCGATTGCCGCTGGTTTCCTAAAAGTGGGCATCATAAGCAATTTTTGTGCTTTTTCAAGTGATTTAATAATGTCAGTTGCACTTTGAAAGCGTTGAACTGGGTCTTTTGCCATCATTTTACGGATAATATCACTAATATTCTTGGGAATCGTGGGGTCAACGCGCGTTGCATTTGGTGGTTCATCTTTGACTTGTTTTCTCAGAACTTCTCGAACATTTGCTCCCTGATAGGGTGTTTCACCAGTAATCATTCGATAAAACGTTGCGCCAAGCGAGTAAATATCGGCACGTTGGTCAACATTCAGCCCCATTGCCTGTTCAGGTGCGATATAATGTGGTGTTCCGAAAACTCCTTCATCGCCTTCTTTCTCGCCTGTTTTCTGTGCAAGACCGAGGTCACCAAGTTTTATTATGTTTTCAGCACCGATAAACAGATTATCGGGTTTTATATCACGATGGACGATTTGCTTGCGTTCAGCGTATTCAAGTCCTTTGCAGGCTTCGATTATCATTGTAATCGCTTCGCTGA
Organism: uncultured Planctomycetia bacterium; assembly: GCA_964480395.1. Taxonomy (GTDB): domain Bacteria; phylum Planctomycetota; class UBA8742; order SKZP01; family CAYZQB01; genus CAYZQB01. Next base: position 13,459 of record CAYZQB010000035.1, on the reverse strand, counting down.
TCTGGATTTTCTGGTTATTTTCGATTCTATCATCAACTGAGCCGAACTCCGCAAATTCCATTGAAAAATACCACACACCCTTGTAATCTCCGACGTCATAAACCTGGATAATGTTTGGATGATTAAGCTGACCGGAAGATCTCGCTTCTTTCACGAACATATTGATGAAATCCTTGTTTTTCAGTAGTTCGGGTGCAAGAATCTTCAGCGCGACAACTCTATCAAGTGATTTTTGGACTGCTTTGTACACTGTTCCCATTGCACCACGTCCGAGACGCTCGATAATCCGGTAACCTCCGAGTTCTTTACCAATCATACCACCTGACTTCTGCGATTCCTTGTCACCTAAAATTGACATCAGCGTGTCACCCACCTGAATTTTGTCGCCGACGTTCAATTCTTGCTTGGAAATGCGTTTGCCGTTTACAAATGTGCCATTGGAAGAACTCAAATCTTCAATGTAATACTTCGATTTCTCATGGAATATTTTGAAGTGTTTTCTCGATGACATAATGTCGTGAATCTGAAAATCGTTATCGGTTTCTCTGCCGATAGTAATCTGACTATTTTTTGTGATTGTTATCACAGTATTTCTATTATTACCTTTTTCGACCAGCAGTTTAGGCATAATTCATGCTCCAATTCAATTTTATCTCATGATATTATATCATAATTCATTATAAACGATTTTGCGAGTATTCTATTATGATACGAGCTATGTACCAAATTGATTATTCACATTTATTAAAACGAGTGTTTTTCCTCAAAAGACAAAATTTTCCTTAGATTGTTGATAATTATTTGTGAATTCACTTAGTTCCTTGTGATCTCAATTGTGTCAATCTGGAAATAATACATAAACAGTATTGGATTTTCGTAGTAGAATCTTATTTTCATATCCGCATTCCCAAGAGCAAATTGAGTAATATCGTAGCTTTTGTGCTCACCTGTATCCGTCCAGCTCATATTCCAGTCTTCAAGTATTTGCCAGTCTGCTCCATCATAAATCTCCACTCTACCAATTTCATTTGGAGTAATTACTTTAAGATTTCCATCGAATTCCAATGTTACTGTTCCTGTGGAATAAGTTGAGCAATCAATCTTCGGGGAAGTAAGATAATCTTTGTAAAACGCGGATAAAAAGCGGTCAGAATCAGCAGTAACAAATTTACCTGAGCCACCAGTATTATTTGTGTTTCTATCAGAACCATCATCCACTTGCCAGTTCCATTGTGAACCCGCTGTATTGGATCCCGTATCACGTGTGATAGTCCAGTCTGTTGGCAATTGACCTTTAGCAGTGGCTTCGAAATCCTCGCTAAACGGCAAACCGCGGAATCCTTCACCACTAACTCGAAGTATATCGGGATTAGTTGGCGCATTATGGATGAATGTGAGAGATTTATTCACTATACCAAGAGTTGAGGGTAAAAATGTTATTTCAATATCATGGTTATTACCGGGTGTGACAGTGAATGGTGCTTTGCCAGCAGTAACGGTGAAATCGGTTGCATTTACAATGCTGTTTACGACAAGGTCTTCTCCGCCAGTGTTTGTGATAGTAAATGTCTCAGTTTTAGTATCGCCTCTCGCAATTTTCTTGAAATCAAAAGGTGATGGTGGATCGATGTTGAAAATCGGTATATCAAAACAAAGTCCTTCAAGAGTAACACTAATTGGTGAAGCTACATTTAATCCGCTATGTTGAAATTCCAAAACTGCAGATTTATTACCCACTGAAACTGGTGCAAATTCGATTGATATGATAAATGAATCCTGTGGGTCAATTGTTGCACCCGTAGAACCTGCTGTCATTGTAAAAAGTGCTGCATCCGTGCCTGAGATTGTCGGTGCATAAACATTTAGAAATGCAGTTCCGATGTTTCGAATGACAAAATCCTTCTTTTCAGTAGTTCTGATAAGAATGTCCTGCCAATCGTATGATGTTGGATTTATGCTTATTTTAGGCACTGGGATTGCTTCACCTGAAAGATTAATCTCCTTAATCACCGGCTTTGTACCGAAATTGTACTCGATTGTTAATATCGCATTCTTATCACCACCTGGTAATCTAGGACTAAATTGAACTGTGATAATGTGGTCAGTTTTTCCAGGAACGTATGTAGATGGTGTTCCGCCTCTTATGATATAAAATTCAAAGTTGTTGATACTTATCTTTGTGAGCGTTACAGAATCAGTTTTTTTGTTGCTCACAATTATGTCAACTTGTGCTGACTCCTCAATGTTTATTGGACCGAAGTCATGTGATTCCGGCGTAAATCTTATAGCAACAGAAGTTGATGAACCACATGAAAGAAAAACTGAAGAGAAAAACACAGTAAATAGCAAGATATATAATCTTACTCTCATATCATGCCCCCAATGATAATCAAGTTATGAAAAATCGAACAATTATTGTAATTATAACATGTTAAGTCATAAAATGGAAGAGAAATGCTGTAAATTGAAATGTTTGATTAGATTTATTTCTGCCATTTATTACAAAAAAATCCCCGGAGTTTATCCGGGAATTTTTAATGCGCTTTTTTCAATTAGTTTTTCGTAATCTTGACGTTATCGACCTGGAAAGACCACATCCATGTCATTGTTATACCATAATAGAATCTTACTTTCAGGTCTGAATTACTGAGTGCATGTGAAGTTATATCATATGATTTGTGTCCATTGTAATCCGATGTCCATGTTTGAAGGTTTACCCATGTAGCACCATCATAAACCTCAACCTTACCTGTATCACCTGATAAGTAATTGAAGAACATATCAAACTCCAGAGTAACAGTCCCTGTTGAATACGAAGAACAGTCAATCGATGGTGTTACTAAGTAATCTCTATACATTGCAGAATCCCACCAATCAGAATCAGCTACAACTATCTTTGTTGCATTAATCTTCTGATATGGATTCCATGACGGAACCTGCCAGCTCCAGTTCGTACCTGCTGTGTTTGAGCCAGAATCGCGAGTAATTGTCCAATCCGTAGGAATTTGACCATTTGCTGTACCTTCAAAGTCTTCTTCGAATGGTAAACCGCGGAATCCTTCTCCGCTAACAGCCAGAGTATCAGGAGATGTAGGTGCATTGCTTGTGAAAACAATGTTTACATTTACAGCACCCATGCTTTGTGGTGCAAATGTTATATCAACATTATGTGTATTTCCTGATGTGATGGTGAATGGTGCACCACCAGCAGTAACCGCAAAATCTCCTGCGACTGCTATTGCCGTTATTGTCAGGTCTTGTCCACCAATGTTTGCAATTGAAAAAGTCTCGGTTTTTGAATCACCTTTAGCAACTTTTTGGAAGTCAAAGGGTGAAGCAGGAGTTATTTCGAAGATTGGGATGTCTATACAATTTCCAGCAAGATTGACATTCAACGGAGATGTTTCGTTCACAGCATCATGCTGAATCTCAAGAACCGCTGATTTGTTTCCCGTTGATAACGGTGTGATTTCAACAGTTATTGTAAGGAATGCTTGAGGTAAAACAGTCCCGCCGGTATCACCAGCAGTAATCGTGAAAATTGCAGCATCCGGTCCTGAAATACTCGGTGCAAAAATGCTCAAATCTGCTGTCCCAGTGTTTTCAATCACAAAGTCTTGAGTATATGTATAATTTATTACAACATCACCCCAGTCTTTAATTGTCGGGTCAACAACAATTCTTGGTACCGGAACCGCTTCACCAGTAAAAGTGATTTCCTTGATTTGCGGTTTCGTGCCAAAATCATAGTCAATTTGAAGAATCGCATCTTTGACGCCACCTGGCAAGGCAGGATTGAACTGAACCGTTACGGTATGTTCAGCTTTACCCTGAATCACCGTTCCCGGATTTCCACCAGAAATGATGATATACTCGGCATTGTTGGTGCTCATCTGAGTAAGCGTCAACGGGTCGCTTTTCTTGTTCGTAATGATTATGTCAACAGTAGCGACATCCCCGATATTAATTGCGCCGAAATCATGTTTCGAAACTGAGAATTTGACGCTCGGTGAACTTGTATCACACGAAATCAACATTGATGCAAAAAATAATGCAATCAACAAAACACTTAATCTTACTTTCATAAGCATCCCTCTCAAAAAAGTGGATTTTATGCAAACTATTCTTATCAAAGAACTGTTTATTGGTTTGTAAACAATTTTCTAATGAGACATCTATGTATTTACTTAATAAAGCAATTTTATGTTAAGTTCACTTTTTATTTAGAATCATCTGCAAAGATTCAGGTAAATCATCAGGACTCTTTTCGTAAATCAAGCGTAGAAAATACATAGACAGCGAATCCTTCGGAACCTCGAGTTTGGTGATTTCAACATTGTGCTTTTTCGCGAATTCTCTGATTTTTTTCTGGAATTCTTCATCTGTCCGCTTAAACTCAACCGAGGTACTGTCTCGAACTGCAAGCATATCCTTTAAATTTCCTTCAGCCAACAGCTTTCCTTTATACAGAATGCTGATTTTGTCGCAGACTTCTTCTACATCAGCGAGAAGGTGCGAATTCATGAGTATGGTTTTACCTTCGTTTCTGAGATTGACGATAAGCTGCTTCATTTCTGCAGTACCGATAGGGTCCAATCCGCTTGTCGGTTCATCGAGAATCAAAAGCTCAGGGTCATTGACCAACGCTTGTGCGAAACCAAGCCGACGACGCATCCCCTTTGAATATTCGCGAACCGGACGTTTTTTTGAATGCACTAACCCGACCAGTTCAAGCAACTTGGCGATGCGAATTTTACGTTCTTTTCGCTTTATATTGAAAATTTTGCCAAAAAAATCAAGCGTTTCCTCAGCATTCAGAAAACGATATAAATATGTTTCCTCGGGTAGAAAGCCGATTTTCGATTTGATTTGAATATTATCGGGATTATAACCTAGAACGCTTATTTTACCTGAAGTCTGTGCTAAAAGCCCCAGCAGCATTTTCGCAGTTGTCGATTTCCCCGAGCCGTTTGGTCCGAGCAATCCGAAAACTTCACCTTTATTTATCACAAGGTCAAGGTTTTTCACAGCTTCAATCTTATGTTTTCGGAACGATGAAACAAAAGTCTTGGTTAGTTTTTCTGTCTTAATTACACACATTTATTGACTCAAAAGAACACAGTTAAATCTTTACTTTGTTGTTTATAAAAATTATATGTAAAATATTAGATTATTTTTTCGATATATTGAATAAGATTATAAGGATAAACTCATGGATTTGACTGATTTATTGAAATATACGCACAAAGTCAGTGCTTCAGATCTGCACATCACTGTCGGTATTCCGCCAATGGTTCGTGTTGACGGGACTCTCAAACCTGTTGAGGGTTGGCCTAAATTAATGCCTGAACACACAAAAGCATTGACATATTCGATTTTAACCAAAGAGCAAATCCGTGAGCTTGAGAAATCTAAGGAACTTGACCTCTCTTACGGTCTGCAGTCACTTGGCAGATACCGGCTAAATGTATATTTCCAGCGCGGTTCTGTCGGAATGGCAATTAGAGTGATTTCAAACAGAATTCCAACAATCGACGAACTCGGACTTCCACCGATTATAAAGAACTTCTCCCAAACCGATAAAGGGCTTGTTCTTGTTACAGGTCCCACAGGTTCGGGAAAATCAACAACTCTTGCTGCCATGATAGAGTTTATTAATAAAAACAGGTCTGCGCATATCATGACCATTGAAGACCCGATTGAATATCTGTATCGCCATAATAAATGCATAATAAATCAGCGTCAAATCCATGAAGATACGTTGAGTTTCCATGAAGCTCTTCGACGGGTGCTTCGTCAGGACCCTGATGTTGTATTAATCGGCGAGATGCGAGATATTGAAACTGTTGAAGTTGCCCTTACATTAGCGGAAACAGGGCACCTGGTGCTTGCCACATTGCACACAAGCGATGCATCACAAACGATTAATCGAATTATTGATATATTTCCACCCGGTCAGCAGGATCAGATTCGGGTTCAGCTTTCGTTTGTAATGGTAGGTGTGGTTTCGCAGCAGCTTTTACCAAGGCTCAACGGCAGAGGTCGTGTGCTTTCTTTGGAAATCCTGCTTGCGAATTCTGCAGTACGCAACACAATCCGCGAAAATGAAGTTCATCAGATTCAGAATATTCTGGAGACCGGCTCGAAGGATGGCATGTTCACGATGAATGCATCATTAGTCCGGCTTTGGCGTGATAAGCTCATAAGTCGTGATGTTGCTATGAACAAATCCACCAATCCGAAGCAGCTCCTGCGATTGATGGAGAAATATCAACATGGTCTTCAAGGTCCTCAGGACGGGCAATATAGACCGGGTGGCAGAACCGGATAACATATGATTGAAAGAATTTTGTCGTGCATTTGTGTTAAATTGTAACTCAAAATCCATCAGGTTGTATATTTCTAAACATTCCTTATAATTGGAAATTAAACACTGCGAATATTGATATGATTAGTGATACAACAATATACTGCAACAAATTACACGAGATTAAAATCGGAATTCTCGGTTTTTCAGGTTCTGGCAAGTCAACCTACCATGCTGCCCTTGCATATTGGCTTTATCATCATACAGATAACGAACTAAAACACGGCGAACCGGTTGGTGCTCAAACCCGCAAGTTCATAGACGAGAAAGTCCGTGACCTTATTTCAGGCAGATTTCCTGAAGCGACTATTAAGGACATTCAACTCACATATCGCATGAAATACAAGACTTCCGAATATCTGGTTAATATTGTCGACTATAAAGGTAATGATACGCAGATGCTACACAGCTTTAACGATGAAACACCTGAACATCTGCTTGCTCTTGAATGCTTCCTGTCTCAATGTGATGCGTATTTCGTGTTTATCCCGATATCTGATCTGATGAAGGATGGTGCTGATACTCCTATCGAGAAATTCAGCGGAGTTTATGACATAATCCGTTATTATCAGGACAAGCGTGAGAAACCGGGGAAAAAGCTTCAGAATCCGATGATTCTATGTGTAACTAAGTCTGATCTTGTTGATGAATCAGATAAAAACACGATGGAAATTGTGGATTCCGCGCTGAATCGCTTCATACCTCGACTGAAAGACAACATCGAAAACTTCAGCAAAATATTTATATCATCCATCGGTGATAGATTTCTTGGTGATAATGGTAAAAAACACGCTGATGCACAGCTTTTGCCGAAAAACATACTTCAGCCATTGAAACAACTGTTTGAAATTAACGAGAATAAGAAAAATAGAAAAAGCGTTATCAAAACAATGGTTTATATTTGCATATTTTTGGTGATTTTGTTCTTTGCAGGATTAATTCTCAAATCCAATGCAAACTTCCGAATACAAGCACTCAAGGATTCTGCACATTCAATTGCAGACCTTAGTGACGAAGAACTCGAAATAAAATTGTTTGAAATCGAGGATTTGTACGAAAATATCGGATTTTATCGAGCATTTATCTTCGAGGATGTCGAAGCAGTCAAACAAAACTTAATAATTGACATAAAAAATGAACAGGATAACAGAAAACTCAAGAACATTTCGAAATTGGCGTCTGAAAATCCCGACAAAATCAACGATTTAGAGATGGAAGTGCGAAAATACAATAGTGTAAATAGCAAGAATCTGAAAAAAATCTGGGAAACACTTGAAACTGCACAGAAAAAAAGGGATGAAAACTGCTGGACAACTGCTACTACTGAAAACTCCGTGCAAGCGTATCAAAAATATATTGCTGAATGCAAAGATTTCGGCGCTAACATCGAGGATGCACAAAAACGGATTCTCGGTATCAAGAAAAAAACTGTTCTTAATGATTGGAATGCAATTGAAGCAATAATTATAAAAAATCCAGCAGATTACGAACTCATATCAAAGAAAATATTGCAATTTGCATTAAATTGTCCATATGAGCTGAGAAAAACAATTAAACCATCACCTGATAAACTACTCGATGAATACATTGAAAAATGGGATTTGGCTGAATGGGGAAAGATACAGACCTTTGAAAAAACAAATGTTGACGTTGTTAACGGAAGTTTTAAGGCAATTGAATCGTTAATCGAGATGTATCAAAAATATTTGTCTAAATTTGAAAACCCACAACATAAAGAAGATGCAAAATATAGCATCATTTTCTTCAACAAAATCTCTAAAACTCGGACATACAGAGTGATTCTTTCAAATGCAGAATATCTCGGTGGAATTGATGATTTCGAAAAAGAACCTGATATATATGTTAAAGTTTACATAAATGCGGTGCTGGTTTTCAATTCCATTGATTTTGTGTTAAGCAACGATAAAAATCCGAAATGGAACAAAGAATTTACGGTCGATTGGAAGGCATATGATGTTGTTCGCATTGAAATTTGGGACAAAAACACGATTAGAGACGAAGAATTGTGTTATGTTAGCTCGAATACACTAACTTCAGCATCGGATGTTTTCAGAGGTATATTCTACCCCAAGCGTGATAACTGGAAATTACATCTAACCTTCGAATGGCTAGGTCCCAAGAAGTAGCAATATTCATACATTTGTTTGTCTGCACAATTATGTGGTTATGTTTTCATGTTATAACTCTTAAAATCAAATGCCTTTGAAGTTGGCTTTGCGGTTCTCCTGATTCGCTGATAATCCTTCGTTTGAGTCGGTAGTTGCTCGAAGCATGCTGAAACCCTCAGCTTCTGCTTCTAACCCTTCACACAAATTCATATCAAAAGACTGCTGAATCAGTTTCACCGCCTGTTTCACCGCCAGTGGTCCATTTTTCAACACTTTTGTTAAAAGTGTGATTGCAGTGTTAATTTCCTCGTCCGGCTCGCAAACCGCGTTGAGTATGCCGAAATTCAGCGCATCCTCAGCTTTGATGGGTATCCCCGTGAGAATCATCTCGTTTGCTCGTGCTAAACCCACATATTTCGGAAGCAATTGTGTGCCTCCATACCCCGGTATTACACCAAGAGAAACCTCAGGCAGTCCAAGCCGGCACCGTTTCGATGCTACACGAAATGTACATGAAAGTGTTAACTCGAATGAGCCACCAAGGCAGAATATTCCGTTGATGGCAGCACAACTTGGTTTTCCGGTTGCGAGGATTTTTGAGAATATTTTTTGACCTGCAGTGGAAAGATTCCTGGATTTTTCAGCATCATTACTTTCGAGTATCTCCGGAATATGTGCTCCAATGCCGAAAACACGACCGACAGCGGTGATAATAAATGCTTTGATACTGTTCTCACTCGCGATTATATCCAATATTTCGTCAAGTTCTTGAATTGAAGCTACGTTAAGCGAATTTTTATGATTTTCCCGATTAATCTTGAGAACTGCAATACCATCCTGCAATTCAACAAGCCAATTTGTGTACGAATTAAACATAATATCTCCTTATTTTGCATATGCATACTGTACAAGAAAGAGAAATATAATAAATGAATAATAAATTAAAGTGTCTCATAACTAAAATAAAGAAAAAATATGTAACATTAGTGCATTATGTAAGAAATTGGGGTTACGGTGTAGTATTTTCTTTTTTTATGATAAATTGTAATTATAATATACTATAAAACGTTATATCATGATTATTATCAATATGTTATAATTATTTAATAAAAATAATGAACATGTTTGGAAACTTTGGATATTTTGATTATACTGATTATTAAAATGATTATAAAAAAAGTTCTATGCTATTGAGACATAATAAAATGCTAAAAGTATGAAAAAAGTTTGAGTTATAGAACAATTGTGCAAAATGTGCAAAATCTTTAATCCATATTATATAAAACTTGTAAATCGAAAGGACATCATGAAATCAACACCCGAACAAACAACCCAAGGGCTTTGGGAAAAGTACTTACTCGTGAAAAATTCTGGTACTGACGAAGAAATCAAGTATCGGAATTTACTTATCGAGAAATATCTTTACACCCTTGATTTTACTGCTTCACGAATGAATAGGACTTTCCCCCCGTCCATTACTTACGATGATTGTTATCAAGCGGGTTACTTTGGTTTACTCAATGCCGTGCAAGCGTTTGATCCAACACTTAACGTCAGCTTCATGCGTTATGCTTCTATTCGAATTCGTGGATGCATCCTCGATTACATTCGTTCAATCGACCCACTAAGCAGGCAGACTCGGTCAAAGCAATCAGAATTTCGGAAGACTGCCATCGAAATTGAGATCGAATCCGGCAGACCACCCACGGACGATGAAATCATAGAAAAACTTGGAATCACATATAAGGAATTCAGCATCATTTCCCACAAAATTGCAAATTCTTCCTCTCTTTCACTGCATGAAATCAATGATAAAGAATCTGATGTTGGTCTTATCGATATGATAACGAATTGCAATGCAGAGATTCCTTCAGTTCAAATGGATAAAGAGGAGTTTTTCTCAGAACTTCTCAAAAGCTTTTCAGATAAGGAAATTTACGTTTTAACACTTTATTATCGCGAAATGCTAAGTCTAAAAGAAATCGGAGCAGTCCTTGATTTGTCAGAAAGTCGCGTTTCACAGATAAAATCGGATGTTATGAAAAAACTCAAGAAATTGATTGATTCAATGTACAATGCATCTCTTTAACTAATCTGCACAAGGATTCCTGAGAGGATTATCACTTTTTCTACTGATAATATTATCCAATAAAACCAAGACAATTGACTTCTACTCTTCAATGTGACGCATGATTCTGCGTTTTGCAGGATCAGGCAGTTGCTGGTACAACATAATCGCAGGTACGCTTAAAAGTGCGATGACAAGTGATGTAACTGGCATTCCAAGACTCGCAATTATCGCAGCACAAAGCCATATCAAGCCCAATCTTCCAACCGTAAAAATTCGATGAAGATTTTTTGCAGTATTTTCGTATATAGCGATTGTCATAACGATAACGAGTACTAATATCAAACCACCAGCAAGTGCACTCGAAGTAATGAAAGAAAATTTCCACATCGTATGCATTAATTCTAATTCACCCTGTAGATGAATTTGAACGTATTTAAATCCAGGTGGAACGACCAGACCGATTAAAATGAAAAGATTCGATACAGTCAATCTAAATGGTGCTGGTTTCATATCTTCCAAAGTTGAAACAAGTGTAACACCTATCATGTAAATACCAATAGCAGCGGGATAGAACCACAAAATCTCTTTTTCAACGAAACTGTCGAAATTTAATATGTCATAAGGGATTTCAATTACAGCGGATGCGCCAAGGTAGATGAAAATCACATTGTAAATACCGATGACGACTGCAGAAGTGATTCTTTCTTGTTTAGCGAGTATTGCATAGATAAATATCGCCACTATAAGGGCTAAGACGATGAGAAATGTTCCTTCACTTGCCTGATAATATGCCAGTGATCCTGCACCAAGCATAAAAACGATCCCCAGAATCCAAGCAAACCACAAAGGTATTGATTTGTTGACCAAAGGTTTATGTTTGCGTATTTTACGGTCTTTGCGCAAATCGAAAATATCGTTGAAGATATAACCAGCCATGAAAAGCAGAATGCAGATAATGAGAACGTATCCTACTTTCAGCAAAGGTAACGTGTTGATTATTTCGAGTTCGGTGGCATTGCTGCTGTTTTTTATCTGCTGGCTGATTATCACACCAGCAATCACTTCCGCGATAACTCCGAAAACAAGCGGAACACCAAGAAGCATCAAAAGCCCGATGAAAAAACCTTTTACGGATTTTGCTGGTGGCATTTTCTTAATTGTTGTTGTATCAGCATGTTCTGTATGACTTTCGGACTTTGAAGCATTTGTATCATAGACTGTGTCGTATTTTTTCTCAATTTCCTGTTCAATGCTTTCTGATTGATTTTTTTCAGAATTTTCATCGTTAGTATCGGCATTTGAGTTTGGTGCTTTCTCAAGATTGTTGTTTTCACCAAGTTCTTCAATCATGTCTTGCTCCGCGATATTTTCTGTATGCAGTCAAATAACCAATAATAAGCATAATTTTTAAAACGTACTATTATAAATATTTCTGTGCAAATGATAAATAGATTTTGTACTGAAAAAAAATCAACGAGTATATTCAATATTCAGATTCACGCCGTTTGTTCCCCACTTCACAATCGCAAACGTTACAAGTCTTTTTTCTTTTTTTCTGTTTGTGTATTCGTAGCAGATATCGATGTTAATTTTATTTGCACGATAATATGTGCTGCGGATGAAAAAATACCAGCCATATGCAAGAATCTTCCTCTCTTTTTCATCAATTACTGCTTTCAGACCCGAAAATCTTTCCTTCTCAACGATGATTTTCAAGTCAACAACTGAAACCGCTTTGCGCAAATCTTCGGTTTTTTCTATGTCCGATTCCTTTTTACCAACCACAAAAACGCTGAGATTGACGGCAATAAACGTTTCCTTATCGCTTTCCTGCGACCATTTAAGCAATTTTTTCGCATTGTCAACCGCATCCTGACAATTACCCACTTTGTCCTTGAAATCCTTGATTGAAGGCGTACTTGTGCGTGCTTTTTCGTAAAGCCGGCGTTCTTGATTCTCTTTTATCAGGGCATCGACTGTTTTTGTGAGATTGGGTGAATTTTTCTTGATTTTGATGAAGATTTCGTCCGCTTTATCGAATTCATCTTTGAGAGAATAAAGTTCACCTGACAAAAGCTGAAGTTGATCGTTGTTTTCCCAGAGCAAGCCGTATTTTACCTTTGAAAGTGCTTTGTCGTATTCTTTGCGTTTAATCAAGCATGTAGCAAGACCAATGATTACTTCAGTTTTCTTGGATTCAGCGAATTCCGCAGCCAGATAAAAATAATACGCAGTTTTGTAATCATTCTTTTTGCTGTAATCCTGTGCTTTTTCCAAAAATTCCGTTACGGTCATATCGGGAATGCGGTATTCGACCTGGTCTTTGCGGATGTAACCCCGGCTGTTATCAGCTTTTTTCACGATAATAAATGCGTCGGTCTCCTGAATTATCTCACCCTTGGCGACCTGTTCGTTTTTAAGAATGAAAGATTCTGCAAACAAGGAAGTGCCAAGGAAACTCGCGAAAACTATTAAAATAAGTAAGATCAGCAATTTCTTCATTGAGCACCATATCGAATATACTCATATTATAACTCAATTTGCTGGAATTTCCAAATCTTAGATTCGGTGAAACGAAAATTCAAACAGTCTTTGTCATTCTAAAGGGATGAAACGATCGAAGCGAACAGATTTTGTTACTAAGAAAACGAAGATTCACAAAGGTTAAAGATTTTTTACCACGAAAAACACGAAAAAAGAATAGTATTAAAACAACTTATTATTTCGTGAATGTTTTCACGACAACTTGTTCTGTTAGAGATAATTCTCTGGAAAATCGGAAAATCTACGTTTGCAAACGAAGTCCTTTAATCATACTGCAAATCAAAAGTTTGGCTAGGCTGTGTTTGAAAAATCAAAAGTTGTCATTCCTGCGAAAGCAGGAATCCAGAT
>CAYZQB010000034.1:0-23182 GCA_964480395.1 uncultured Planctomycetia bacterium | reverse complement strand
TGAATAAAATCAACGCTGACAGACTTGCTGTCATTTGAATAAAATTAATGGAGGTTCACATGAAGGTTGGTATCCCAAAAGAAATAAAAAACAACGAGTACAGAGTGGGCATGATACCAAGCGGTGTCCGCCAGATTGTCTCCGACGGCAATGAAGTTTTTGTTGAAATAAATGCAGGTGCTGCAATCGGATTTAGTGACCAAGATTACATCAATGCAGGCGCAACAATCTTACCGAGTCTCGAAGCTGTTTTCGAAGCATCTGAAATGATTGTAAAAGTAAAAGAGCCACTACCCAGAGAATTAGCTGTGCTTAAGCCAAATCATTTGCTCTACACATACTTGCATTTGGCTGCAGACGCTAAACTCACTAAAGCATTGATGAAAACTGGCGCAACATGTATTGCATATGAAACAATCGAACTTAAGGACGGTTCACTGCCACTTTTGACTCCTATGTCAGAAGTTGCCGGCAGAATGTCGACAATCGTCGGTGCTTATCACCTGATGAAGCATATGGGCGGTCTTGGAATGATGCTCGGTGGAGTTCCCGGTGTCCCGCGAGCGAAAGTTACGGTTCTTGGTTGTGGTGTTGCAGGACGCAATGCAATTAAAATGGCTGTCGGTCTGGGTGGCGATGTTACAGCAATTGATATATCACACAGCAGATTGACTGAAATTGATGACCTGTTCGATAACAAAATCACTACTCTGCATTCAAACCCAACAAACATCGAAGATGCTGTCACTCATTCAGACCTTGTTATTGGTGCAGTTTTGGTTGCAGGCGCGAAAGCACCTCATCTAGTTACAATAGATATGATTAGAAAGATGAAAAAAGGCTCTGTTATCGTCGATATCGCTGTCGACCAAGGCGGCTGCATCGAGACAACACATCCGACAACACACGAAAATCCTACTTTCGAAGTTGATGGCGTGCTGCATTACTGCGTTGCAAACATGCCGGGCGCATTCGCTAGAACTTCAACCTATGCACTCACAAATTCAACCATGAAATATGCTAGAATTCTTGCTAACAATGGTGTAAAAGCTGTTATGGACGATGAAGCACTTCTGAAAGGTGTCAATATCCACAAGGGTGGACTCGTTTATGAGCGAGTTGCGAACGATCTTTCAATTCCGTACACACCTTTTGCACTGTAAAATTTTCGATTAAATTAAAACAACCCGTGGAATCCCGCGGGTTTTTTGTGAAAAATTCGCAAATTATGACGATTAAGCATAAGATTGGATGTGAAAATGCACCTAAAAAGCTTATTCGCCGATAAAAATACCGATTATTCACGGTTTCCAGTCTTTCTGACAATAACCGTATTTATTCTCGTTATTTTTTCCATAATTAATATTTCATCTGCATCAATCCGCCCAATTGGTGATAACGAGTGGGTTGACGACGGTTATCACATCAAACAAACAATCTGGTTCGCTCTTTCGCTGATTGTTTTTCTTGCAGTTATCCGCATCGATTACAAATACATAATTAAATATTCGCTTCATTTTTACCTTTTCAGCATATTATTACTCTTACTGGTTTTTGCGATTGGAACTTCAGTAAATGGTTCTCGACGTTGGTTAAATTTAGGTTTCATGCTCTTTCAACCTTCGGAACTTGCAAAACTCACGGTGATTTTGTTCGTTGCCTATCTCCTAAAACATTCTCAAGATACAACAAATCTGAAAGGCGTTTTGAAACCAATCGCTTATGCATCGATTCCGTTATTGATGATTATGAAACAACCTGATCTCGGAACTTCTCTTGTTATCATCCCATTCGTTGTAACAATGCTACTCGTTGCTGATCTTAAAAAACGTATTCTACTAACATTCGCATTAATTTGCTTGATTGTCGCGCCACTTGCATATTTTACTGTGCTGAAGGATTATCAACGTGACAGAATTAAAGCGTTTATGAATCCTGAGGATTATGCGAAAACTGACGGTTATCATCTTATTCATTCGAGGACAGCAGTTGGTGATGGCAAAATAATTGGTGTTGGCTATAAAAATGGTACACAATCCATGCTTGGTTATTTACCTGAGAATCACACAGATTTTATTTTCTCGGTAGTTAGTGAAGAATGGGGATTTATCGGAGCAAGCGCGGTTATTGTCTTGTTTTTCTTCTTAATTGCACAGATTTTAGTTATAGCAGCGGAGACGCAGGAAAGGTTTGGTAAATACGTTTGCGTTGGAATTGCGATTTTATTCGCATTTCAGATGTTTGAAAATATCGGTATGACAATCGGGTTAATGCCAATTACTGGTTTGACTCTTCCATTCTTCAGCTATGGTGGTTCATCTCTAATAATATGTTTTCTTGCACTAGGAGTCGTAGTAAGTATTCGGATTCATCCGAAATCAGTCTGATTTGTCAGCTAGTGAATAAAGCGTTTCAAATATAATTCAAGAGTTTTATTCGTTATGCCAAAACGGTCGTGATACAGGTATTTCTCCAAGTCGTAACAGAATTGCGCAGCAGTTGCATAACGTTTATCTTTGTCGCGAATAAGTGCTTTCATCGTTAAATTTTCCAATGCTTTTGGCAGTCTTTGCACATAAAGCGAGGGTTTGTTGATTTTAGCTTTTTTTACCATTTCAAGACATATTTCCGTATCCGCATCATGGAAACAATTTGTACCTGTTAGCATTTCCCAAAGCGAGATTCCAAGAGAAAATATATCGGATCTGCCGTCTGTAACCTCAAAAGCTGCTTGTTCAGGTGACATGTATGCTACTTTTCCGACAAGAACTTCACCCTCGTGCGAATGCAAATAATGCTCAGCTTTTGCGACCCCAAAATCGGTTAATTTCACATATCCGCGAGTGTCAATCATAATGTTCTTGGGTGTGCAGTCGCGGTGAACGAGATTCAGCGGAGTTCCGTTGGAATCTGTCTTTGTATGTGCATAATTTAATGCACGTGCAACCCGAGACACAATAAATGCAGAAATCTCATACGGTATATGCCTTTTTTGTATCCGATGTTTCTGCACAAAATCATGAAGTGTAATTCCGTCAACGTACTCCATCGCCATGTAATAACAATCACTGACTTTCCCGAGATGATAAAGTTGAACAATGTTCTGATGAATTAAATTCGCAACAAGTTTCGCTTCCCCAATAAACATTTCGATAAAATCAGAACTACTGGTAAACGTTGACAAAATACGCTTAATTGCCATACGCTTCCGAAACCCATGTGCGCCAAGCTGATACGCTTCATAAACTGCTCCCATACCGCCGCTGGCAATCTCACGGATTATTTCGTATGTATGATTCTCGACCGAAATTGTGCTTTCTTTCATCAAGTTAAACATTGTATTCGCCTAAAAATTTTATTCTTCATAATTTGAACTTATCGCTAATATCTAAAAATTTATACAAAAGAAACAATTGTTTATTAGCAATATTTTTTGGAATTTTTGATATTCTTATCTAAAATTGTATAATCGTTGAAAAAACTGTGAGATAAGCATGTAAACATGCTTTTCTTTGCTGACAATGGCAGTAGGTCTCAAGTGTTACTTGAGCTATTGACGATGATGTTAACTTAAACCAGCGAGGCTGGGAATGTTCAAAAGATTATATCTACAACTGAAAAACACAGAATTGTATTATCAACTTTGCGAAATCGGAGTTATGGTCATCGGTCGTGATCCTCGATGTGATATTACTCTGAATTATCCCGATATATCGCGCAAACACTGCCAGCTTATGGTCTCGACCCTTGGTTCTTTCATTGAAATTTCCGATTTGGAGTCGCGCAATGGCATTCTCGTCAACAATAAACTGAGTACGAAAGCGATTATGCATATTAACGACACCCTGCAAATCGGCAGTTTGACAATGACTCTTATTGAGAAGAAAAAAGCTCCTGAAAATATAATTCCATATATACTCAAGAAAGAAAGTGATTCGCAGATTGACCAGGACTTGGACATGATTGGTGCAGACACAGGATTTCGGCTTAAACAGAAGAAAAGCCAGAAACTTGACGAGATTCGAATATTGGGAGATGAAAGTTGTGAACTAGTTGATTTATCGGAAGATCCCAATGTATTATTTCTCGACCCGATACCGGATTTATCTGCAACGATCGATTATTCCCATAATGAACAGATTGACGAGATTAAGCGTACTGAGGTAATCCCGCGATTAAATATTGAGTATGCCACGGATTCTCTCGTTGACCAGATAATTGCTGATTACAAACTTATTGAATTGCTTGATGTTACTCGGTTTTGGAAAGAATTCAAAGGTATTCACATACTTCTTGATGAAGTAGCGATTTTGCGAATTATCAATGACGATTATGCAAATGACCCGGGCTTTGAGCATAGATTCAGAAGAGAAGCGAAAGTCAGTTTGAAACTTGACCATGAGAACATCATCAGACCTAAAACTTCTGGTAAATTCAACAAAACGTATTATTTTATTCGCGATTTTAAGGAAACTCGTCGGCTTGAAGAAATGATCAGCAAAAAGGGAACTTTAAAACCCGAAATCGCATTGCTTATCGCGCGTCAGCTATCGAAAGCAATGAATTATGCGCACAAAATGAAAATTATTCACCGAAATATCAATCCTTCTAACGTGCTAATCGATAATAAAGGGAAAGTTTACCTTTATGATTTCGGGTTCGCAGCAATACTGGATCAGCCTTCAACAGGTAACACGTTAACCGGAGGTATTATTGATCCGCGTGCAATGCTTTACAGAGCACCAGAGCTTTTTCACACAACACCGTATGCTGACGAGCAAAGCGATATTTATTCTCTCTGTTCGGTGATTTATTATGCTTTGACTGGTTTCCCGCCATTCGGTAATATCGGCGAGATCACTGATAATACGGTTCCGATTTCACTGTCATTAATTGTCAATGGTGTATCCGAAGAATTTTCGAAGCTTATTAGTCGCGGGCTGGAAAAAAATCCGTTCAAGCGTTTTGAATATAGTCAGGAATTTTGTGATGCGCTTGAAAAAATCAGTATATAATCTGAATTATGCCGATATATTGGCAGTTTATCTAACAAGCCGGTGAGTGCAAAATGAAATGCCCAGTTTGCAAGAAAGAATTGAATAAAAATTCTGATCGCTGTAAATACTGCGGTTATTTACTCGAAAATCAAAAATCACCGAAAAAATCTGATTCACCTAACAAAAAGAAGCCAGTTGTTACAAAAGTCCAATCAGGTAACATTTCTGGCTCAAGGCAAATTACACGAACCCCACAGCTTCAATCAGCAATTGAGAGCCTCCCGAAACCTCTGCATAACAAGCTGAATAAAGAAATCGAAAAGATTCCCGAAGTTAAACTCGCAGAAAGATTCGAAATTATCGACAAACTCGGTCGCGGTGGAATGGGTGAAGTTTTCAAGGCTCGCGAAAAAGGATTGAATAGGATTGTTGCGATAAAACGGCTCATAATCAAAGAGGAAATGGCATATTACGGAATCATGCGTTTTTTTCGAGAAGCACAAACACTTGCCCGATTGAATCATCCAAACATCGTGTACATTTATCAGAACGCACGTGACGAATATGGCTTGTACATTGTCATGGAATACATTGACGGCATAACGCTTTCAAAGCTAATCAAGATTCGCGGAGCATTGTCTCGTGCTGAATGCATTCACTACATTATGTCAATCGCAAAAGCACTCGAATTTGCACATAATTTAAACATAATTCATCGCGATGTTAAACCCGGAAACGTTATGCTGCAAGGCGCAGGTCTATCAAAACTAAATTCATCCAAAAAAATTACTGATGAAGAAATTAAACAATCTCTAAAAGAATTAACAATAAAAGTGCTCGATTTCGGTCTCGCTAAACTCAAAACCGGACGCAGTCTTGCAATTTCCGCGGTTTACGACAAAACAAAAGCTAATATCAAAATTCCCATTGATATGAAAGATACAATGACGCAGGAGATTGAGCTGTCTGTTTCAGGTAGTTTGATTGGCACAATGATTTACGCAGCACCGGAACAGAAAAGCAACCCGAAATATGTTGATAAACGAGCGGATATTTATTCACTCGGATTATTGTTCTATCAAGTTCTAGTCGGTGAAGTGCCAAAAGAAATTGATTTCGAGAAAGTTCCGATGGTCTTTCGCAAACTAATTGAAAGATCGATTGATCCTGATGTTAAGAGAAGAATCGGCTCCGCTACCGAATTCATGGAAATTTTAACCGAACTACTGCGTGAAGAGGAACGATTCAAGGATGTGAAAAAAGGTTCCGCAACCGATTGCCGAAGTTTCCTGCATGAATATCCGAAAAGTATTTTTCTGCCCGAAGTACGACGCTTCCTTGAGTACAAAGTACTTGAAGAAGCTGAGTACAGAAATGCAGTCAAAGGAACATCTAAGGAATGCGATGATTATCTTGCGAATTTCATGAACGGTCGGTTTTATCAACAAGTATCCGAATTGCGTCAACACAAAAAACGTTATGAGGATATGTTTTTCGAAATCGTCAAAATATTTCTGATTGCGGTCATTTCGGGGAGTGTTTTAGGACTGCTGCTAACTGCTAGCGTATTTGGCTTGTTTTTCGGTTTTATTGCTGGTTTTTTCATCGGTTTCATCATTTACTGGTACAAATATCGCAGGAAACACACTCCTAGCGAGAGGAATCACGGATGAGTAAATCCTGATAGATTTCTTCAATTTTGTCCGTCATTATTGCTGGTGTGAACCTTGACATCGCGTTTTTATAAGCGTTTTCCGCCATATTTTTAGCAAATTCTTCATCATCCAGAAGTTTTAGTATTGATGTTGCGAAAGCATCAGAATCTTCCGGTGAAATCAACATGCCGATGTTCTGTTCATTCAAAATCTCAGCAATTCCATCAACGGATGTGCCGATAACCGGTGTCCGAAGCATCATTCCTTCGATAACGACAAGCCCGAACGGCTCGAAACGCGATGGTGCAACATGAATTGCTGAACCTCGGATAATATGCTCGATATCCGTTCGCAACCCGAGAAAATGTACATTTTCTGAGATTCCGTTATCTTTTGCGAATTTTGCGAGATTTCTGACAAAAGAAGGTTTTCGTTTTGTCGGACCAGCAATCAAGGTATGAATATTTTTATGTTTCTGCAACACCGTTACAAGTGCCTGCAACAGCGTATCCTGACCCTTTTGAGGAACTACACGACCAAGCATGGAAATAAACTGAGCGTCATCATTTACGCTGAATTCCTTCACAAGTTCCCTGCGGACATCCTCCTTATCCATGGATGCTACGACATGCTCCTGAACTCGAGTCGAATTGTACACAAGCAGGACTTTTTCCTTTGGGATTCCAACCGTATTTAGATAAAAATCTGATGTTGTTTTAGAATTTGCAATCAATGCACCAATCTCAGCAGATTTGACATATGCTTTATCGTTTTTAAATATGTGAGCATGTGCAACAACCGGAACACCGGTTTTAAAGCCAATTTTCACAGCAACTCTCACTGCTGTCGTCAAGTGTGCATGAACAATGTCAATCTTGTGTTTTTTTACAAAACGCGATAAAGCACTTGTATTAAAAATGCTAACCATTTTTTCATCAATTACGTTCAAACCATGTTTTTCATAAATGCTTCGCAGAATTCCGCCCGGTTTCACACCGATAAATATTTCATGACCGCGTTTTTGAAGCTCAAGTGACAAAGTGAGAACGAATTGTTCTGAGCCAGCGAAATTTCTTGACGCTATTAACTGAAGAATGCGCATATAGTTCCTGATATTATTAGATTATTAGGGTACAATTTAGTATTTATAATTTTTATTACAAGTGCTTGACCGAAAAATACAGGAGTGAACATGTTCTATGCACATTTTGGCAATGCTGTGCTGTATCTGGCATTCGGATTTATCCTGCTAAGCATGCTTCTTCAAGTCCTGAATTACTACACACGAAAAGATTTTGTAAGAAGAACCGCAAAACTCACGTTTATTCTCGCAACAGGTTTTGTTGTTTTGAGTTTTACTAGCTTTGTCATCTGCCATCTTTCTGGTGCGTATGACATTGAAAGCGTTTACAATAATTGTTCCGAACAGATGACAACAATTGAGAAGATTGGTGCGACCTGGACCGGTGCTAACGGGTCACTTTTGCTTTTCACGATGATTCTTTTTTTAATATCAGTTATACAATTTTATGTGAAAGAGGAGATAACTCGCAAGTACTCGCTGCTGATTTTATCAATATTTAGTGCATCTTTTCTTTTCATCATACTATATCTTGGGTATAACCCTTTTTCCAAAATCGAATCCAAAAACCTCGAAATTGTGCTGAAAAATGAAATGATGCGCGAAATGCAAAGAGGTGGCGGAGATTTCTTGGATAAAGCCAGTTTGATTGAATCGTATGACATTAATTCTGTTGATGGGGATTTAAATTATAAAGCTAAAAATATCGTTGAATACGAGCATGCCAACGGACGCAGTATTTTCCAGAATGGGCGTGGTTTGCGACCGAGTTTGCGCAGTGTTTACAACATGATTCATCCGGTGAGTATTTATTTGGGTTTTATTTTTCTGTTTCCTGCGTTTGCAATGCTTCTGAATTATTTAACTCAGCGCGTACCGGCAATCATCTGGAATTTTAGAATGCTAAGGTTCTGGCTTGTATTTTCGTTTATTTTCCTGGCAATCGGCAACATTCTCGGTGGTTTTTGGGCATATGTTGCGTTCGGATGGGGTGGTTTCTGGGGATGGGATCCAGTTGAGAATGCCTCGCTAATCCCATGCCTGCTTTCTCTCGCTGCCCTGCATTCTCTATGGAACCTCAAAAACAAAAGCAATTTCAAGAAATCAGTATATTTTTTCAGCTTTCTCGCGTTCCTGACAAGTATTTGGGGGATGTGGATTACACGTTCCGGCGCATCTCTTTCGGTGCATGATTATGCTGGTGAAAATCCGACGATTTCGATTGCACTTCTCTCGTTACTCGGAGCATCAATATTTTTCATACTTCTTATTGTTGTCTTAAACACAATTAAAAGCTGGCATAAGACATCTACTGAAAAATTCAAGAAAACCGGTCTGCAGAATTATTTTGTCTTTCTCAATCTGACAATTTTCATACTGGCAATGATTATTTTCATCCTGAGCTATGCGAGTATTTTCACCAGATTGCTGTTTGATAAAGAAATCAAAATCGATGCTTTCTTCATCACAGCACCTTTTTTCATTCTTTTGTTTGTGCTGCTTACAATTGCGACAATTAAATACTTCCGCATCATGAGATTCCGTGTTGCAATGATTCTGGCATCGATATTTTTCATCACATTCCTGTATTTTCAAATGACTGATTCACCATTCGGTATATTTACGTTGCTGAAATCAAAAACCGTCATAGAAGCATCTATTTTGCGCCTAACACCTGTTATTATCTCATCTTTATTCATTTTCAATCTAATAATCTCGATTCAACTAATCGTCAAGATTTTGTGTCGTAAAGTCATAAAAATTAATGTTCTTGCAAGATTGGGTATAATTGGGATTCATGTAGGTGCGTTGATGTTTGCAGCAGGTATTTCAATGTCTGCACTCTTGAGTTATCCAACAACTACCGATGAAATAAAGCTTGGAGTGGATGAAATTCAGGTAAAAACCGGCTTTCCCACATACCTGAATCCAAAATACAAAATAATCGCATACGAAATCGGTTTCGCCCTTGATTCATCAAAGTATGAGAGCTCTTATTCTGCTGAAACCGTTGATTCAGGAAAGTTTCATATCGTTAACGACTGCGAATTTCCGGTTGCATATTTTTATCCAAAAGATTTGAAATTTACTAAATCTGACTATCACTCTCCTGACTCATTCCTCAATGTTTTCTCTGAAGATAGTCATAAATCTCAGCAAATGGACGCTAAAACCATTCAGATGATAAATTCACATATTGACTCCATTTTTGAGTTGAATTGGACTGAGGATAAAAAGCGGTTCTATTTCGAACACAACTTCAGGTATCTGCAAAAAATCATCGCTAATAAGGTTCATGAATTCAATTATTTGTACTATCGATTTTTTGTCAAAGTTGAGACCGATTTCGAAAAACCCATTATTCTTCCGATGATGCTCAAGAATTTTAACGGATTCGAGAACGAGCTTCATCGTGAAGTTACTACCCACAACTGCTGGCTGGCGGATATATATCTCGCACCAATCAATCCGCCTGATAAAGACGGCAATATCAGCGTTGTTCTGCAAATTAAATCGGCAATGATTTTAGTACGTTTGAGTGTTTTTGTGATTTTGCTTTTCAGTTTGCTAATCGCAATTTCATTCTTCAGACGCGAAAAATAGCACAAGTATTTTTTACTCATGACTTTGGCAATAGGATTCGAAAGTTATTTGACAAATTGACGATGGTGTAAATTTAAAAACCATCAATGATGGCTTGGAATTAACAATATTGTATGATTTAATAGCGTTTTGAAACAATTTGAATCAGGAGAAATATATGTTTGATAAATTTACCGACCGGGCACGAAAAGTCATGGGTCATGCAAGACAAGAAGCGCAGAAATTCAACCATGAATATATTGGTACAGAACATATCCTTCTTGGTTTGATTCAAGAAGGAACTGGGGTTGCATCAAGCGTTTTGCGCAATCTTGAGATTGAAGTACGAAAAATCCGTGCTGAGATAGAGAAAACAGTGCCATCGGGACAAAAGATGGTAACAATCGGCGGGAAACTGCCGTTTACGCAAAGTGCGAAAAAAGTCCTCGATTATGGCGAGGATGAAGCAAAGAAACTTGGTCATAATTATATTGGCACCGAGCATTTACTGCTGGGTTTGCTGCGAGAAAAAGACGGCGTTGCTGCAACTGTTAT
The DNA here is from genome assembly GCA_964480395.1 of uncultured Planctomycetia bacterium. Lineage (GTDB taxonomy): Bacteria > Planctomycetota > UBA8742 > SKZP01 > CAYZQB01 > CAYZQB01. Next base: position 12,311 of record CAYZQB010000034.1, on the reverse strand, counting down.
GCAGAAACTGGGTATAAAACTTGAAGACGTAAAGCGAGAAGTGCTTGAGCTTTTGGGAGCATCCGAAAGAGATGATGCTGCAGGTCCGATTTCCGAGGGTGATGAAGAAGCTTTTATGCATCCGAAAAGTGAACGTGAGAAATCCAAAACCGCTGCTGGTAAAAGTAAAACACCAGCTCTTGACGCTTTTGGTCGCGATTTGACTGAACTTGCATACAGCAATAAACTTGACCCGGTTATCGGCAGAAACCACGAAATTGAGAGAATTATTCAGATTTTATCGCGATATAAGAAGAATAATCCTGTGCTTTTAGGTGAAGCAGGTGTGGGGAAAACTGCGATTGTTGAGGGTTTAGCACAGCGTATCGTTAAAGGTGATGTGCCGGAGATTCTCATCGACAAGCGCATCGTCGTTCTCGACCTTGCTCTTATGGTTGCAGGTACAAAATATCGCGGACAATTCGAAGAACGCATCAAAGCAATAATGAACGAAGTAAAACGTGTTAAAAACGTAATTTTGTTTATTGACGAATTGCACACTTTGGTCGGCGCAGGTGGTGCTGAAGGTGCAATTGATGCTGCAAACGTCTTAAAACCTGCCCTTTCGCGCGGTGAAATGCAGTGTATCGGCGCAACCACACTTGATGAATACCGAAAACACATCGAGAAAGACGGTGCGCTTGAGCGTCGTTTTCAGACCGTGCTTGTTGATCCGCCTAACGATGAAGAGACAATGGCAATTTTACACGGTTTGAGAGGCAGGTACGAAGAACATCATAAAGTTAAATATACTGATGAAGCACTTCGAATGGCGATTAATTTCGCAACCCGTTACATCACAGCACGTTTTTTGCCTGACAAAGCGATTGATGTGATTGATGAAGCGGGTGCAAGTGTTCGACTCAAGAAATTGACTAGACCTTCGGAAATTAACGAATACGAAGAAAAAATAAAGGATCTCGAGCTTGCAAAAGATGAAGCGATTCATGAACAGGATTTCGAGAAAGCTGCGGATTTACGTGATCAAGCGAGTAAAATGCGACAGCAGCTTGATGATCTGAAGCAGCAATGGCATTTGCGGACGAATAGCGAGGATTTGGGCATTGTTGATGCAACGGTTATCACGGAAACTGTCGCGATAATGACCGGCGTGCCTATGACAAGGATTGAAAAAGGTGAAGCGGAACGTTTGCTGCAGATGGAGAATCATCTTCATAATCGTGTTATTTCTCAAAACGAAGCGATAAACGCAATTTCACGGGCACTCAGACGTTCACGCTCTGGCTTGAAGGATCCGCGCAGACCCATGGGTTCATTCATATTCGCTGGTCCAACTGGTGTCGGTAAAACCTTGCTCGCAAAAACTCTCACTGAATTCATGTTCGGTCAGGAAGATGCGCTAATTCAGATCGATATGTCAGAATATATGGAAAAATTCAACGTAAGCCGGCTAACAGGTGCACCTCCCGGATACGTCGGATACGAAGAAGGAGGTCAACTCACCGAAAAAGTTCGACGCAGACCTTATGCAGTTGTACTATTCGATGAAATTGAGAAAGCACACGGCGACATCTACAACATGCTGCTGCAGATTATGGAGGAGGGTAAACTCACCGACTCTTACGGCAGAAAGGTCGATTTCCGCAATACAATCGTCATCATGACGACGAATATCGGCTCGGACATCATCCAAGGTAAAACCTCGCTTGGATTCCGTAAAACTGACGCACAAAGTAAATATGAAGATATGGTCAAACTCGTCCTTGGGGAAGTTCGACAGCACTTCAGACCGGAATTCCTTAACAGACTTGACGAAGTAATTGTCTTTAGAAGTCTCGTGGAAGAAGACCTCAAACAAATCATCGAACTTGAGCTGGACTACGCTCGAACAAGATTGAAACAACACGATATTGCACTCGATTTGACCGATCAAGCGAAACAATGGATTCTAGATTATGTCAGCGAAGACAGCGAAGGACAGGATTATGGCGCACGTCCGTTAAGACGGGCAATCGAACATCAAATCGAAGACTTCCTTTCTGAGGAAATCCTCCGACATAGCATTTCTGAGAAAGATTCTGTCAAAGTTCGTGTGAAAGATGGGCATCTATACTTTGATGTTGCAAAAGCAGAGAAACCAAAAGAAGATGAGATAGATGTGAAAGAACCTGTTTCTGAAACTAAGGCAGATAAACCTAAACCTGAAAATATTGTAACCGATGAGAAAGATAAACCTGAACCAGTTGAAAAAGAAGAACCTGAAACAAAGTAAAAACGCAATTTCGTTTAGTTGAATAGTTGCTAAAATTGATATACAAAATGGAAAAACCGATATATAAAACAATTGGATTTACGTGTTTTTTTTCATACTTTATAATAAATTTATAAATTACCGGAGGATAGAATGGATTATATGAAGAATAACTGGCACGATATCTTTCAATCACTGAGAATCGCGCTTGATGTACGAAAATTATTCCTCGGATTTGCGATTTTGGCAACCATCGGCATCGGTGTTGTACTTTATTTTGGATTCCTGATGTATCAGGTAGTTGGTGATTATAATAATCACGAGCAGGAGAAAGACACCCAATTTGGGATAAGTCGCACAAATGTTGATAAACTTGGTTTCAAGGAGAGAAATTTATTCACGATTCTATGGGATGGTGACGGTTTTGCAATTAAAAACGCGTATCTGCTTGCAATTGAAGACCTGGGATTCACTCAATTTGCAGAAGTTCATACTTTCGATATTGATAATAATCTGCTGGGAGCAGACCTCTATACAACATCATTACCAAAAATTGAAACACAAAAAGAGCGACTTTTCGCCAATCATGTTGCAAGAGGATTTACATTCTGGCGTGTTTTTATATTGATTATTCTCGGATTATTCATCTGGTTTTTCATTTCCCGTTGGTTCGGAGCGATTTCACGCATCGCAATCGTCGAATTTGCCAAGGATGAACGCATCGAGATGGGTGAAGCGTTGGAATTCTCGAAGAAAAATGCAAAATCTTTCTTCTGGGCACCATTATCGCTCATTATTTTCTTTCTTTTCCTGTTTCTGGCAGTAGCTTTGTGGGGTTTGGTCGGCTCAATTCCTGTCGCTGGTCCAATTATCGCGCTTTTAACCTCACCACTCGTTCTCATTTCTGGATTTCTGATGGCTTTACTCGTTTTCGGCGGGATTTTTTCGATAAATCTATATTCCCCTGCAATTGCCACTGAAGCCACCGACAGTTTCGATTCTCTTTCACGCTCGTTCTCATATTTCTTCAGCAAACCGTTCCATTATTTGTGGTATGTTCTGGTTGCAATGGTTTACGGAATAATCTGCATCGGCTTCGTTTGGTTCATAACTGGTTTGATATTGTGCCTGATTTCATCTGCTGCCGGCTTCGGCATGGGTGAAAACTGGGAGCTTTTCAAGGCTTTCATCACTCTAGGGCAATACCAGACTCAAAGTGTCGGGCTTACTGAGATTGCAGACAAAGCGGGATTTTTCCCGGCATTATTCTCGTTTTTCATGGGAATTATCACTGTTATGATAGCTGGAATGGCAATTTCGTTCACCGTTTCGTTCAAAGCTACTGCGAATGCGATAATCTATCTGCTGCTGCGAAACAAAGTTGACGGTACTGATATGACCGACATCAGCTATGAGGAGATAGATTTCATCAAAGCTTTAGAAGATTCTGCAAAAGAGAAGTCGGAAACTGTAGAAAAAACAGTTGACGAGGATAAAAAAGACGTTGCTGACGAAGAAAAGCCAACCGATGAAGAGAAAAAAGACGCTGCTGATGAAGAAATGTCCTCCGACGAGGAGAAAAAAGACACTGAATAAACAACATTCTATGAAAACTACTGGTTAGAATTAATCATTGTGTGGCTTGTCAGCACAAACGAGACAATATGGCGTATATGGGAGTGCATTCAATCTTGGTAGTGGAATATTCGCATCACATTGAACACATACTCCAAAAGTCTTCTTCTCGATTCTTTCCAACGCTGCATCGATCTGCGAAATTATTATGTTGTTTTTATCGATTAATCCAAGGTTGAAACTTTGCTCAATAGTGCCGGACGAGGCATCGCCAATATCATCAATGTCAGCATTTTTCGATTTATCGCTGTATGATTCATCCTTAATTGTGACTAATCTGTTGAAAATCTCCTGTTTTTTCTGAATAAGTATTTTTTTCCATTTTTTCAGATTAGCATCCATAAAAGGTGTTGTATTTCTTTTTTCTGTGATTACTAAGACTGGATTTTTTTTTGAAACTGCTTTTTTCGACTTTGGTGCAGACTTGGGTTTTGCAGTTTTTTTCGGCTTCTGCACAGGTTTTCCTTTTGCAGCTTCTTTCTTCACAACCAGTTTCGGTTTTGCCTTCATCGCTGCCGCAGGTTTTTCAGTGGTTTTCACTTTTATTACAGTCGGCTTTGGCTTCGCTTTCTTCGCTGGTGCAGGTTTTACTGAAGTTTTCGCTTTTTTCACAGTTGGTGTAGGTTTTGGCTTCTTGGTGTCGGTTTTCACGGATTTACTAACCTTCAAAGCTTTTTCTTTTTTTGCTTTACCTCTCGCAGATTTCATATCATCGCCTTTTTTTGCCATGTGTTCCTCCGCGGGACATGATTAAAAATATCAAGAATAAATTATCAGAATTTATATTATAACCGTCTGAAAATTCTTAATTTGAAGTCGCAAATTATAGATGTAAAGAACCGAAAAGCAATACATATAATGTGATTATTATGGTTTTGCATAAAAAAACCGATGGTATTTCCACCGGTTAATGTATTTCGTATTATTTTTTGACTAATCTTTAATGACTCCGAGACGTTTTCCTACTCTGATGAATCCTTCGATAGCTTTGTCAAGCTGTTCTTTGTTGTGACCAGCACTAATCTGAACGCGGATTCTTGCTTTTTCTCTTGGGACGACAGGGAAACTGAAACCGATGACGTAAACTCCCTCTTTCAGCATTTCATCTGCAAAAGTGTTAGCAAGTTTGGCATGGTAAAGCATAATCGGCACAATAGGATGCACACTATCGAGAATTTCAAAACCTGAAGCTTTCATCTTTTCACGGAAATATTTTGTATTTTCCTCGAGTTTGTCGCGAAGTTCTGTTGTTGCGCTGAGTTTTTCTAAAACCTTGATGCCAGCAGCGGTCAGCGAAGGCGTTAGAGTATTTGAGAAAAGATATGGGCGTGAACGTTGACGAAGTAATGAAACGATTTCCTTTGGTGCAGCAGTAAATCCGCCACTTGCTCCGCCAAGTGCTTTACCGAGTGTTGAGGTGATGATATCGACTCTTTCGAGTACGCCGCAGTGTTCAGCGGATCCGCGACCGGTTTTTCCGACAAATCCTGTCGCATGCGAATCATCAACCATAACCATTGCGCCATATTCATCAGCAATATCACAAATCTGATCAAGTTTCGCAATGTAGCCGTCCATAGAGAATACACCGTCTGTGGCAATCATGATGTGCCGTGCACCTGCTTTCTTTGCCGCGTCAAGTTGTGCACGCAGGTCTTCCATATTGGAATTTTTGTAGCGATAGCGCATTGCCTTGCAAAGTCTTACACCATCAATGATTGAAGCGTGATTTAACTCATCTGAAACAATTGCATCTTCATTCGAAAGAATTGTTTCGAATAATCCTGCATTGGCATCGAAACAGCTTGAGTAGAGAATCGTGTCTTCCTTTTTCAGAAAAGTCGAAATCTTGCTTTCAAGTTGTTTGTGAATATCCTGCGTTCCGCAGATAAAACGAACGGAAGACATGCCAAAGCCATGAGAATCCATGTTTCTCTTTGCTTCTTCAATGATTTCTTTATTATCTGCCAATCCAAGGTAATTATTTGCACAGAAATTCAGGACTTCTTCGCCTGTGTTGACCTTAATAGCTGCACCTTGTGGTGTAATGATAATACGCTCAGTTTTTGTCAAACCCTGCTCATCGATTTCTGTAAGAATCGACGTATAATGATCCTTCAATTTTGATATAAATGCCATCTTTCACTCCTTAATTCGAGTAAATAATAAATTGAATGCTGATTTTACATACATCTGAATGAATGTACAGCAGATTTTAAATACAACATAAATACTTCAGTCTTTTCAAATGAACTAAGAAACATTGGATTTATGTTTCACTAATAGTTAGTTATATAACACAGATGATTGCCATTACGAAATTTGATGCAAATTACGTCTCTGAATTGATATTGCGTATGATTTTCTCAGCAAGCTCAATAGAAATCTTTATCTGGGTTTCTTCAGTTAAACCACCAAGATGCGGCGTTAAAAGAACGTTATCATATTTTGTTATCGGGTGTTTTGAAGGAATCGGGTAGTCTTCAAAGGCATCAAGGGCAGCAGCACGAATTTTTCCGTTATTTAGAGATTCCAGAAGAACTATTTCGTCCAATACACCTTTGGGGCTTGCATTAATGAGAATTACACCGTCTTTCATCATCGAAAATTCATCCGCTGATATGACGTGAAACGTTTTCTGATTGCGCGGAATTGTAAGAACGACAATCTCTGCAGAGCAAACCGCTTGTTCAAATGTTACAAGTTTAATTTTATCGAATAAATCATTGGTTTCGGTTTTTGTGTGTCCGAGAACTTTCATTCCAAGTGCACTGCATTTGTCCGCAACATTCCTGCCGATTGGTCCCAAGCCAATGACCGCAACCGTTTTACCTACAAGCTCAAAACCCATCTGACGCGCGAATTTTGTGTTACCCTCTCGAACGTATCGGTCTGCAAAAGTGATTCCACGAACAAGATCAATAATCAAACCGATAATCAGCTCTGCAACAGCATTGGAATTGATACCCGGAGTGTGGATTATTTTGATTCCATTGGTATGACAGTATTCAGTATCAATGTTTTCAAAGCCGGTACCAGCTTTTGCGATGATTTTCAGGTTTTTAGCATTAAGCAGAATTTCTTTGTCGATGATTGTCTCTTCGGAAATGATTAAAATCTCGTATTCGTGTATGATTTCGAGTAACGATTCCTTTGATATTCCGGTTTGTATATCAATTTCCAAGCCCGCATTACTCAGTCTTTCTTGACCTTCACGCGCGATTCTTTCACATATCAGTATTCTCATTTTTCCTCTTTATAATATTTTACATATTATAGAAATTTATTGTTTTATAATAAATAGTAACTTGATGTTTTATAAAGATTCATAGCATCAGGTTTTTATAATTTAATATCAACTGACAGATTTTGAGACATCATCATCGAATAGAATATAAAGCTGGTAAATTTTAAACACCAACATAAATAAAAAAAACCCTGAAAATTCAGGGCTTTTTGTTTTGTTGTGAATTGTTGCTGATGATTATACTTATTCCCATTCATCGTCGTCATCATCAGTGTCATCGTCGTCATCAGTCGTGTCATCGTCGTCATCAGCAGTGTCATCGTCGTCATCAGCAGTGTCATCGTCATCATCGTCGTCATCGTCATCAGCAGTTTCGTCGTCATCGTCATCATCAGTTTCGTCGTCATCGTCATCATCAGTTTCATCGTCATCGTCATCAGCAGTTTCATCGTCGTCGTCATCCGCAGTTTCGTCGTCATCGTCATCAGCAGTTTCATCGTCGTCGTCACCTTCTTTGGGTTGATCTATCATTGCTGTTTCGCGCATGAGTTTAAGATCACTGTTGATTCTGCAAACTTCATACATGTATATCTTCTGAAGATTTGTTAAAGGTGCGTTTCCAAGTGCTTTACCGGCATTGACGCGAACATTGATGACATCTTCAAACCACTGAAGTCTTGATTCACTTTTCAGGTTCTCGCCACCTTTTGGCATATATTGCATCATTCTAAGAAGAACCCAATAAGGTTCATCCAATGAAGGTTTTTTATCAAGTCCAACACCCGGCTTAAGCTCCTTGTTCCAGAAATATTTCATCTCTGTATCTTTTAGACCGCTGTAAACCTTTCTGACCTGATGCAGATAAATACACGCCACAGCCTTGCAAGCCCATGCTTTAACGATTGGTCTATTTTCAATTGAGTCGGAATTAAGAACAGGTAATATATTAAGAACAATGTCAAAACTCCAGAATCTCGAAGAAACCTTTTCAGGTGCGAAAACAGATGCAAAATGCGAAATAACCTTCAGCATAGCAACTTTAACTTCGGTGCTTGTCTTATCCTGATGTACTCTTGCCATCAATGCTTGTATGAAAAGCTTGATGTCATGAGGAGTTTTCATTGGATCGATGCTCATTAATGCATTTGCACAATTAATTGCAATCTGATTCGCTTTATCTTTTGATTTGATAGTTTTTGATTCTTTTTTCCAGATTTCTGAGAAAACATCTGTTTCAGCTTCGATTGCTTTCTCCGTGCTGTTTTTGTCGATATCCTTAACATTCCAGAATCCTTCTACCTGGTTTTCCCGAATATTTTTGGCGAAGCGGCGTTTGAGTTTGGTTTCCTCTTCTGCTTCATTAACCATCAAAATAATCGGAATATCCGAAGTTCTGAAATCTTCGCGTAAAATATCGATAAGGGTTTCGCTTGCAGTTGCTTCACCTTGTCTAAGATCATCTTGAGCAAGCCTTCTAAGACGAATAACTTTGCTTGCGATTTTACCATCAAGCAGAACAAGATCGTCTGTCGGATAGCTTAATGCACGTTTGAGTCCGTCTTTTATCGAGCTTGCAAAATATGTATAATAACCAAGTTTCATAAGAACTGAACGAAGTACGTTTCGCAGGTCCTGATCCTCGGTGATAACGTTGATTGTTCTCTGTGAGCTTTCACCAAGACCCTGAATAAGAACATTTCTCGCCATATCCTGAAGATAAAACTCACCATTCGGCATTAGCGTGAACAACAATGATGCTGCAGTGTACCTTACTCTTTTATCTTCATTCTGCATCGCTGTCAGGATAACACCACCAAGTTTTTGCAGAGGTGTGTTATTTTCCGTGTCTGCGAAAACACTTGTTAGCGGTACATATTCAGGTGTTCCGACTTCCTTGAGAATATCAAGAATTCCGATGGAAATTTCCGGTTGTCTGTCAATCAAGGAGCGTTCGAGAGTTTTATAGAGAACTTCTTGACCGGCAGCACCGGTTAGTACGAGACCTCGCTTTGCTCTTGTCATAATGTCCGAAAGTTTTGTCGTATCTTCTTTTGTCGTTGCTGAATCAAACCAAGTTTTTGCTTCAAGGTATTGTTTCAAATTGATTGCGACAAGAAGGTTCCAAGCATTATGATAGGTTATATCATTTTCAGGTTCTTTCTGAGTATCAACAATGCTTCTGACGCAATTCAAAAGCAAATCTTCAGCACAGATATCCATGTATGCCCAAAGCGGAATATTCGGGTCATAATCGAGTCTTCCACCTTTTGAATAATCGGATTTATCATGGTATACCCAACGCCAAATCACGAATGAATCTGTTTTCCCAAAAACTAACGATGGAAGCTGATGATAATATTGAAGTGCAGCACTGTAATAATATTCTTTCGCATCCGAAAGACTTGCGCTTGCTTCAGTAGTTAACTTCATTTCGAGAAGTTTTTCAAGTGCGAATTTACATTCGAGTCTGACAGATTCACTTTCATCGTTTTTGAATTTGTCCACAAGAACCGGAATTGCTCTCCTGTCGGCAATATCACCGAGTGCTCTTGCAACATGCAGTCTGTCATAAACTGTTGACGATTTGAAAAGCTCAATCAACGGCATAACTGACTGTGAACCGATTTTAACGAGTAATTCAACAGCTCTGCCCATAACTTCAGTATTCCCGCAATGCATAAACATCTCATGAATTTCGGGTACTGCGAATTCGCCGTAACGATTTGTTACAACATTCGACCAATTCAGTCTTTCGACCGGATCAGGATTTCTAACGGCTCTAAGCAAGGCTCTTCGAATTTCGCTCTTGTTTTGTTCTTTATCGATTCTTCCCCTGTTAGAATTGCTGATAATAAACTGAGCAAAGCTGCGAACACTTGAGCTCATGGTGCTGTCAGGATGATTGAACGTCAGCATCTTAGTGATGATTTCCATTCTGACCTGACTAATCATAGCACCTGAAATTTGTCGACGTTCATCTTCGCTTAACTCATTCAATTTTCCTTTTACGTCTTCAAATTTTTCTATTGCTTTCTGCAATTCACCTTCTGAGAAAAGGCGTAAACCTTCTTTGAAGTCTTGTATAGGATCAGCAAATACTGTGTTATCCAGGAGAAGGATTACAGCAAAACAAAAAACTAACGCCCAGACAGTGCGCTTCATTGACATTCCTCCTGTTTTTGCAATACGGGGGTGGAATAAATTCCATTACAGACTTTCTGCTTTAAGCTTACAACGTTGCCAATAGGACATTTAACTCTTGAGTCCTATTGTAAATGCTGCGAGTAAAAGCAGGTTTACCTGTGCGGAATAAGAATTCCTTGGGGTCTATTCCAGCGTAATGAACTAATAATCCATTATGCTACTGGATAAACTTTTTACCATTGCTAATGCCTTTTGCAAATAACAATTGCAATTTATTTAGTTTGAGAGTGTTTTTTTTTATTTTGCAGTTTTGAATCTATTCAAACCTTTATAATCATTAACTTATAAAATATATTACAATTCAATATCATCGATTTTGTTTAGTAATAATTGCATTTTTTACAAACATTGCTTGTAGCGAATTATATATTTCGCTAATATATTCTTAGAATTCTGCACTCCATTGGCAATAGGATTCAAGTGCTACTTGGATATTGACGTTAATGTAATAAGCACGTTTAAGTTCAAGATTGATAATGTTGAAAATGAAAAGCAGTTATGCTGCATCTTAGGAGATAGAAATGGTTAACGAACAAACTAATGACAATAACGAAAGTAAAAATACACGCAGTGAGTATGAAACCAGAAAAATTAAGCTTACAGCAAAATCTGAATCTCTCTTTAATGATATCGATACTATTGAAAATAAAATTTATAACTTGAAAATTAAGCTGGCAAACAACAAAAAAAACAAGGATTTTCTTAACGAATTGAAAGTTCTTGATAAAAGAAAAGAAGAACTGAAAAAAGTATTCACAAACAACAACAATGCAATACAAGACCTAAACGAAATGATCTTCGAGAAAAACAACGTTGGTACTAAGCTTAACAATGATGATATTATTCCTGAGCATACTTTTCAGAGATTATATGATTCCGAGGATGAATTGCCTGTTGTGAAAGTTCTAGCGGAAGACTTCAGAAAGCAGGCGGAAGCAAAGATTTCATCAAAAATATTCTCGATTAAAGAAATCACTGAGAATCTTGAAGATGAATACAATTCTCTTGACCCAAAAATTAAAAAAGAGTTGGAAAATAAAGCACTTGCTGAAACAAAAGTAAACTTGGAAAATGATATCGATAAAAACCGCGATTCATCTGTATCTACCTCTCAAATTGAGGTTCAGATTATAAATGATGCTGATTCATCGCATACCTCAGTCGTAGATAATTCCGAATCAAAAACTGCTGTTCTGCCTGATAACAGATCAACTGAAAAACTCAGTACTGATAAAATCAAGTCTGTATCCAAATCAGATACAAAATTTAATACTGAAGCAACCGTTGAACCCAGAGAATTCGTTGAAACTAAGCCACTATCTCTCGATGATATGCTGCACCTTTTGAAACAGTTCAGCGAGAAGATTATTACACTGGCAAAAACTTCTGTTGATAAAACAGAGAAAGTTTCCAACAATCTTTTCATCGAACTTCAAACAAACATTCAAACCGTTGACAATTACATTCAGGAAATTGCCAAACGCATGAATATGTTCCAAATTCACCTAAATAAACTCACAGAAGCGTTTAATAAGAGGTTTCTCAACGATAAAGCAAAGGATCAGGCATTCGACAAACTCTATGAATCAATGCAGGATTACAAAGATGATTTTCTCGCGAATGCTAAGAAACCGGTGTTTTTGGACTTAATTCGGCTTAACGATGATATTCAGAAAATGCTAGCAAGTGACGAAAGCGAAACATCAGATGCTGAAAACAATAAAAAACTTGAACTCATATCCGACGTAATAATTGAGATATTATACCGCAATGATATCGATGTAATCACAGAAGCTCCTGATCAATTTGACAGAAATTTTCAAAAAGCTGTTAAGCGTATTAATACAGATTCAAAAGATATGGACAGAAAGGTAGCAGAAATTCTTAAAATTGGATTTATTCATGGTTCTCAGATAATCAGACCTCAAGAAGTTTCGGTTTACATATACCAAGGCAAAGATTAAAATATATAAT
>CAYZQB010000033.1:0-23256 GCA_964480395.1 uncultured Planctomycetia bacterium | reverse complement strand
TTGAAATCGTTTGAAATTAATTTCATTCGCAAAAAAATTAAAAGGCAGTTATTTTCAACTGCCTTTTTTTCATTTAGTACCAAATAAAAAGTAGAATTTATAAAATACATTTCAATTTTTATATTGCTCACGAATTATGTTAATATAATATTGATTGTATACACACTATAGTGTTTTATGATAAAAATAATGCATACTATATGATGTTGACATGAATAAACTTGAATTATTCGAATTATTCCGTAAATTTCAAATTGAGCATGATAATGCTTCAAGAAATCGAATTGTCGAAGAGCTTTACTCTGATGTCTTCGATATTGCAAAGGAACATGAGCATAAACTGCCTGAAAACTACGAAATCTCGGACCTTTTCAATGCAGCAGTAATTGCAATCATGGAAAACCTTAGTGACGTTAAAGTCAGCAATGCTGAAGAGATGATTCATGAGTTTATCAGCATAATCGACAATGCAATTCAGCAGGAAGTTGCACATTCAATTGGTCCACCTGCTCAGACTTTTATTAACAATGAAGATGCTATGAAAATTCAGTTCGAACTTCAAAAAAGAAAAGACAATATCAATAAAGGAGATAAAAATGAGAAGGAAAAAGGTAAACAAGAACTCGAATAATTCGAGCAAAAGCCGAAAGGAGCCGGATTGGCTGGATTTCATACGCTTAAAGGAAAATAGAAACGATGAATTCATCAACCGCAGAAATGAGATAATCGAGCATTTCCTTTTCCTGCTTGACAGCATTGCAGATCACATGGCACGCAAATTTCCCGCATCAATACATTTTGATGATTGCAAACAGGCGGGATACCTTGGGCTGCACAGCGCGGTTGAGGCATTTGATCCATCAAAGAATGCAAATTTCATCCATTATGCTTCAATTCGGATTCGGGGAAGCATACTTGATTTTATTCGCTCTATCGACCCACTCAGCCGACAGCTTAGAAGCATGCAAAGCAAATTTTATCGCGCAAAGGAAGAACTAGAGAAAAAACTTGCGCGAACACCAACAGATGAAGAATTAATACAAAATCTCAAAATCACCAAAGATGAATATGAGGAATACACCAAACGACTTGCAAATTTCACAACACTATCACTACATGATGATTGCAATTCTGACAGTGATAACAGCGTACTCCGGCTTGATTTAATCGAAGACAATCATTCGGTGAATCCAAGCACCAAAGCTGAAGACAACGAAATATTCGGTAATCTCATGCATGAATTCACACTCAAAGAACGCATCGTTATGACACTTTATTATAAGGAGTTTTTGAATCTGAAGGAAATCGGTGATATTCTGGAATTATCGGAAAGTCGAGTTTCGCAGATTCGCTCCAAAGTATTGTCCAAACTGTTTACCAAGCTCAATGAAATTAAGAAGAATAAACGCGCATGATGTTTCAGAATCGTAATCCAGCAAGAAATAATGTAAAATCTCAACATTCTAAATGATGCGAGTGTTAACAAAGCACTTAATATCTTATAATATTGTATTCAAACATTTCGAGATGTGAGATGAATCAGAATTTACTTGGATCAAATTTTGTCAGTCGGGTTAAGTTTACACGTTCGACAGTTATTCAGTTGTCGGCATCAGCATTGCTCTGCATCATAGCACTGATTGTCGGATTTAATGCTTATGCGGATTTTAGAACAAATTACAAGCTGAATAATGCACTTGAGAAATACAATGAACGAAATTTCAAGCGTTCACGTGAATCTTTACAGAAAACTGTGCCTGCATTACAGTCCAGGAAACCTGAAATTATCAATTTTCATGCGATTCTAGCGTTTATGAACAGCGATTTTGAAACTGCAGGCGAACTCATTGATATGCTTGAGAGTGAGGATAAATTTGAAGCGGAATATGTGATAGGCAGAAAGCTTCTCTGGTCTATCAATCCTGAAGCTAAAGCAAGTGTTAGCTCTGAGATTATTGTCGGTGTAAATAATGGAAACGCGGTAATCTCAAACGCATATTCATATATGCAAAAAGGTGATTTCAAGAATGCACTTCTTCAGTTTAAAAGAGCATTGCGTATTGAAAATGGCGATGATATTACTCTTCCAACCCGTGATGGCTGCGTTGTTGCATACAATGGGCTGGCACTTGCTCATATCGGGAATGTTCTTGGTAAAATCGACGGTTCTGAACCCTTGAAAAAGCTTTCATTGACTGAGTTTGAGCAGCTGATGTCATATATGCGCAGTGCCCAGATGTACCGCACGTCTTATGCACCGATATATTACAATTTCGACAGATTGTATGCAGCGTATATTTTCAGGCATCTAAACAGCAAATACAATTATGACGATTTAAAATCGCTTTATGAAAAAGCAAGAACTGAGCTGCATTTAATTGTTGATAATCCAGAAAGCAGCAAAGAGTATTTCGATATTTTGAGTCTTGAAACAAAATGGTTGGATGCTGTCGAAAAATCAGATTTAATCTCAAGAACCGCAGAACTGCCGGTAAATGCACTGTGGAAAAACCGGATAAAATTCGTGTTTCATGCGTTTGCCTGCTTGTTAGCGGAGTTATCGGCGAATACAATCGATGAGTTGAAGTTCCGGTTTTACACGCTTTCAGAGAAATTCTGGAAAGTCCTTTTCAATTATTATCCTGATAATTCAAACTTCAAACAACATTACTTCGCGACCAAAATTAAAATTTTCTTGAATGCTGAAGACAGACAATTCCGTAAAACAATAGCAATTGACTTGTTCAACTTGCTCTATAGTGATTCTGACAAAGAATATATGAAATCATTTGATAAAAAATTCCTTAAGAAACTGAAATCAATTGGATTTAGTTACGGATTCAGGTAGAAAATCGATTTAAGAATAATTATCGAATATTATCCGGCTATTTCTTGTTTGATATGCGTAGAAACTTAATGGAGGTTGATATGGATACAATAAAAATTGGAGATGTTGCACCTGATTTTACTTTGAATGATCATAACGGCAAAGAGGTTAAGTTGTCTGAGCTTAGGGGTAAGAAGGTTTTGCTGTCATTTCATCCGCTGGCTTTTACTGGAGTTTGTGCCCAGCAGATGAAAGATATTAATGAAAATCTTGATAAGTTCGGAGAATTGAATGTTGTACCGTTAGGTTTCAGCGTGGATTCTGTGCCTGCGAAGAGCGCATGGGCGAAGGAGCTTGGGATTGAGGCTTTTCAGCTTATTGCGGATTTCGAACCGAAAGGTGAATTTGCCAAAAAGCTTGGAATCTGGAATGAGAAAGGTTTTTCTGAGCGTGCGAACATTATTATTGATGAGGAAGGCAAAATAATGTTCATCAAAATATACCCGCTTAGTGAACAACCCGACTTCAAAGAAATCTTTGAAGCTCTGAAATAAGCGTATTTGAATTTAATTTTAATTGTTATATCCTGTATCTCGCGTCAATTCGTGGAATACAGGATTTCTTTATGAATGATATTATCAATGCTGCGTTTATACAGTTTAAGCCGGAGATTGCTGATGTTGAAGGCAATTTTGCTCAAGTCGAAAAACTGTTTAACCAACTAATGCCTGAAACCGACCTTGTTGTGCTTCCGGAGCTTTGCTTTACGGGCTACAACTTCGCTTCGAGAGAAAGCATTTTACCCTTTGCAGAATCAACAGATTCAAGTAAAACGCTGGATTTTCTGCTGAAACACGCACAAAAACACGGTATTTACATCATCTCTGGATTTCCGGAACTTGATAACAATCAGAATCGTAAGATTTTCAATAGCTCCATGCTGGTTGGACCTGAAGGTCTTGTCAGCACATACCGCAAAATTCATCTTTTCGGAAAAGAGAAATATATTTTTGAGCCAGGTGAAAAGTTCGAGGTTTTTGATATTGAGCTTCCGAAATCCGGGATAAATTTGAAACTCGGGATAATGGTATGCTTTGACTGGATTTTCCCCGAAAGCTGGCTGATTCTCTTTCACAAGGGTGCAGACGTGATTGCTCATTGCACAAACCTTGTTTTACCTGGGCAAGCACAGAAAGCAATTCCTGTAATGTCTATGATGCATAGAATTCCGGTGATTTTAGCGAATCGATACGGCACTGAAGCCCAATTTCCAGTGTCTTCAGAGGATTCTGAATTAACATTTACCGGTAATTCGATAATTTCAAACGCTTTCGGCGATGTCATTGCATCCGCTCCAGAATCCTCGGACTTTATCGGGTATGCATCGCTCAATCTTAAGCATTCGAGAAATAAGCAGATTACTGAGCAAAATAATCTCATTACTGATAGAAAACATGCAGTCTATCTGGATAACGGCATTGTAGCTGATTGATTGCACAAAATAGTAGTGAGTGAATCAAAAAATCAATATAAGATTGCATTCTACGCTTGAATTTGGTTGATTTATCTGTTTCAGCACTTTAATATATGCGCTTTATATAATATTCAATAAACCGGAGGATAAAATGAAAAAGAGCCTGGAAATCCTGGCAATTATGCTGATTATCGCAGCATTAAGCGTTGCAATTTCGTACACAATCGCTCAAGATACACCAAAAGTTGAGGAAAACGCTGAGACTGCAAAAGCAGTTGAAAATAAAGACTCAATGAGCGTCGCATACGTCAATATGCTGGAAATCATCAAGGAATACTATATTTGGAAAGAAGAGCTTGATGCGTTGAAAGAGCAGAAAGATGAATATCAGAAAACGCTTTCGGAAAATGAAAAAGCACTTATGCTCCTTTACAACGATTTACAGACTTCATCTGAGCCAAATCCCGCTAAATTCGCAGAATGGAAAAAGCAAAAGCAGCTTTTTGAATACCAGAAAAAACTCTGGGAGATGAATCTTCAGAATCAATTCCGCAAGATGTTTAAGGAAATTTATAACGAAGTTTATGCAGCGATTATTGAATATTCCAACTTGCACAAATATGACCTGGTTTTGGGTATCACCGAGCAGAAAATTAACGTCGGAACAGAAGCGGAATTCCTTCAGAAAGTTACTTTGCGAACAGTTATCGTTTATCCGAAACAGAACGATATTACCAATGAAATCATTAAAAAACTGAATCCGAAGAAAGAGACATCGGAAACACCGGAAAAGCCAGCTGATACACCTGAGAAACCTGCGGATACACCAGAGAAACCTGCGGATACACCTGAGAAATAAACAACAACCGAAAACAGTTAATTTTGTATATTCTTTCTTATGTTTGCTGCAATTACCATGAAACAGAGATTTATTCTATTTTTTTTGTGTCTTGCAAGCCTGATAATTGGATCATCCTGCGCAACGACTGATATCGGTGAAAATCAAGCTCAATTTCTTGAGGAGAAAATCCTTGAGAACCCGCATATCATTGAGTTGTACATGTACCTTATCGATTATTATTGGAATCAGCAGGTCAATCTGCACGAAACGTTGAGAATTGCGAATGAATGCATAAAAAACAACGCTAACAAAGAGCAGGCACATATTCTCGCTGGACAAATACTGTTAAAAACTGGGAATACAAAAGCTGGTGAAGAATTTCTACGTAGGCGCATTGAAGAACGAAAGAATTCTCAGTCACTCCTGCTTCTCGCTGAGTATTTGAGAGACTCAAACCAGCTTGAACAAGCAAAAAAGTTGATCCATAATAATTGGAACAGAAAAGATTCGTCAGAAAACTCGTCTGGAACAGCATTGGACAAACCTTCCGACAGTAAAGAAAAAATAAATATGCTTATTCAGCTTGAACTTGCCAAGCTTGACTTCAGCAACAAGAATTTTACAGCAGCTCTGAAAACACTTGAAAAGCTTTTTGAAACCGCATCGGATACACAAGTTCTCAATGCATCTGGGATTATGCTTCTGCGAATTTACACGATTAATGACAATTTCAAGCAAGCAAAAAAGTTGATAGAAAAAATGCTCAAGCAAGTAAGATTATCTGAGGAATTCATCGAGCTTCTATCGTACATTTACATACATAACAACGAGTATCACGAGCTTGCGAACAAACTTGTCAAGATTTACAAAAAGACACAGGACATCAAACTTAGGCAGATAATAATGTTTCAGCTTGTTGTAAATGAAATAATGCGGGATAGGATTGACGATGCATTAAAATATGTAAAACTTGGACTTGAAATTAAGCCCGTTCATGCACCATTTCTGATATTCGATTATTATCTGACTCTCCTGAAATCAGGCGATAAGGACAAGGAAATTATTCAGGCGAAACGAGAAATTCTTGATTCCTACGATCTTATTTATTTCCCAGCACCGGACACATTCGAGAATTTCAAACTCATTTTAACCGGCAATTTGCTCAGATATCTTGGACTATTAGCAGAATCGGAAGGTGCATATAACAAAGTTCTCGAAGATGATGCAGAATCAATCTGGGCTATGCTTGCACAGGCGGAACTTTCACTTGACATGAAACTGTACAACGACGCGATTTACTGGTATTACAAGGTTGCAACGCAGACAAAGCGAAAATCGGGATTGCTCTGTCAAATCGCGGATTGTTTTATCAAACTCGGTGAGTATAATAAGGCTGTTGATACTTATAATTCTGCTTTGCGTTCGTTTCCTGACAATAAACGAGCATTAAAGGGCATTGCAATTGCAAAATCACTGAACGGGGATTATGAGTTTCATAAAGATTTTCCGTGGATTTTTCCTCAGGATTGAAACTTTTTATGATTGAAATTAGATTTAAAAACATTTTCAAGAAATATGACAGCAAAGAGATTCTGCATGACATTAGTGCGGTTTTTCCTTCTGGGAAAGTTACTGCAGTCTTTGGTGCATCTGGCGCAGGTAAAACAACAATTGCCCGTCTGATTGCAGGGCTTGAGAAAGTTAATTCAGGGGAAATCCGTTTTAGCGACAACATTGTATCATCGCGAAAGATTCATCTTGCACCAAGATTTCGTCAAGTAGCATACTTGTTTCAGGATTTAGCACTTCTGCCGCATTTGAATGTGCAGCAAAACCTTGAAACCGTGTTAAAAGCGCAGAAAGTAAAACCTGCTGAGCGAAAAAAGCTTGTTTCTGAACGACTTGCTGAGTTTTCGCTTTCAGGCAAGGAGAAACGGAATATTGATGAGCTTTCAGGGGGCGAGAAACAGCGGGTGGCAATAGTTCGGGCACTTCTGCAAAATCCTCAGATATTAATCCTTGATGAGCCGTTTTCCGCTCTTGATATGGAACTCAAGCAGGAAATTAGTGCAGTGATTGCTCATACAATTGAAAATTATAAGCTTACAACACTTATTATCACGCACAATCTCGAAGAAGTCTTTCAGTTTGCTGACCACATGCTGTTGGTCAAGGATGGTCGAATCGTTGAAGCAGGAGTGCCAGCACAAATCTATTTCAAGCCAAAATCCGCTGAAGCCGCGAAATTCTTCGGTCTGACGAGCAAATCATGGAAAAGCTCTTTATAACCTGCGATGAAAGTAATTGAAATGTTGAATAATTCCTATGACGTGATTATTGTCGGTGCTGGTGTTGCAGGATGCTTAACCGCAATGCACATGCCGTCAAAATTTCGTACTTTGATGATTGATACTCGAAAATGTGGCTCAGAACGAATCTGCGGAGGACTGCTTGCGCCTGATGCCCAAAAAGCTTTCAACAAACTCAATCTTAAAATCCCTGATAATGTTATTGTCAAGCCAGAACCCAAATTCGTGAACGCTCATGATTTTGACTCCGGCATCTCACAAAAATATAGACGTAAATATAAAAACATTGACAGAATCCTATTTGATAAATGGCTTATAAACCGGGCATCTGAGAATGTTGAGTTTCATGACAGAACTAAATTTCTAAAAATTGACAATAATGTGACTGGCTTCAACGTAACAGTTTCGAATCTCGGCGAAATATTTCAGCTTAAATCGAAATATATTATCGGTGCTGACGGCGCAAAATCAATTGTGAGAAGGAGTATATTCCTGAATTATCCTAAACCAGCAATTGCAATTGCAATCCAAGCTGAATTAGAAAGTAAAAACCCGCAACTCAATTCATACGAAGTACTATTCTCAAGCATTATCACAAATTTTTATGCGTGGATTATCCCGAAAGAAAACAGGCTCTTAGTCGGGTCTGCATTCGAAAAATCAATAGGTGCAAATAAAAAGTTTAATGCTCTTTTGGATTTTATTCGCAGAAAATACAAGCTGGATGGCAGAATGTTAAGCTGTTCAGCAAGGTTGATAACACGACCCGCAAGACGAAACGAATTATTTCATGGCAAAGATTGTGCATTCCTCGTTGGAGAAGCTGCCGGCTTAATCAGTCCTTCAAGCGGTGAGGGTATTTCATTTGCAGTTGAAAGCGGTGCAGCACTGGGAAAAGCTTTCCAAGATTCAAATCCTCTGGCAACCTACAAAAAAAGCTTTTGCAGATTAACCAACAAAATAACTTTGAAATTCTATAAATCTAAAATCATTTACACCCCTGCATTGCGCAGATTCGCACTTCGCTTCCCATTTTACCCATAAGTTTTACCTCTCATACAATCACTAAAAAGCAAATAGCACGTCAAATGACTTTACCACTAATCCTAATTGCTGTTAAACATTGCTGCAAAAGCAAAAATCAAAAGACGTCCAATGGATTCAATATCAATGAGCAAAAAAAAATATTTTTTTTCTGTGTTCAGCATCAATGATTTAATGGATTTTATCAGTAAATATTATTGATACTCCACTTAGAGTATATAAAGGAGCATGTTCTAAGGAGCAAATCGTGGAAAAGAAGGTAAAATCAAAATTTAAAACCGTATTTAATTATTTGCTGTTTTACGTGTTCTTTGTATTCTTTGTCTTTCTAAAATCAAAGCGAGGGGAAAATGGATAGAAGCGAATGTGGCAGCTTAAGAGCTGAGAACGTAGGAGAAAATGTACATCTTAGTGGGTGGGTATCGCTTAGACGTGACCATGGCGGATTAATCTTTATTATTTTAAGAGATAGGTCTGGAAACGTTCAGCTCAGCTTCAATGCGGATGAAAAACCTGAAATTTTCAAGGAAGCAGAGAAATTGCGACTTGAATATGTTATCTCCGCAGAGGGTACTGTTGCTTTGCGTGATGAGAAGAATAAAAATCCGAACATGGAAACCGGTAACATTGAGATTATCGTTGAAAAGCTTGATATTCTCAACACATGTAAACCGCTGCCTTTCCCAATTGCAGACACAGACGAAGCTTCAGAGGAAATCAGATTAAAATATCGGTTCCTTGATTTACGCAGACCGAAGATGCAGAACGCTTTGAAATTGCGCTACGACATAATTCACGTTATCCGCGAACATTTGAGAGAGAAAGGGTACTGGGAAATAGAAACACCAATCCTCACTCGTTCAACACCAGAAGGCGCAAGGGATTATCTGGTACCATCTCGAAAATATCCCGGAAATTTCTTCGCATTGCCCCAATCACCTCAACAATTCAAGCAGATGCTGCAAACCGCAGGTGTCGAAAAATATTTTCAAATTGCACGCTGTTTCCGTGATGAGGATATGCGCGGAGACCGTCAGCCTGAATTCACGCAGCTTGACCTTGAAGCATCATTCATCGACGAAGAAAATATAATGAATCTTTCCGAGAGCTTGTTTGCACAAATAATGAAGGAGATTATGGATGTAAAAATTACGCTGCCTCTACCTCGATTAACTTACGAAGAAGCCATGCATCGCTTCGGAAAGGATGCTCCTGATACTCGCTTCGGGCTTGAACTCGTTAACGTTACAGATATTGCTGGCAAAGTTGAAGGATTTGGGCTTTTTGATGATGCACTTGCAGCTGAGGGCAAAGTTTACTCAATTAATGCAGTCAGGGCTGGCAAAGACTTTTCGCGCAAGAATATAACAGAGCTTGAGAAAGAACTCAAGTCGCAGTTCCCACGTGTCAAGGGTTTGCTCTGGGCAAAAGTTGAAAAAGAAGTGTTGGTCGGTGGAATCGCAAAATTCTTCGATGAATCTCTGACAAAAAAGCTCAGTGCAACTATGGATGCAAAGGATGGCGACTTGCTGTTTTTCATCGCGGATGCTGAAGAAGTTGTGTTTGAGGGGCTGGGAACGTTGCGTCTCTGGCTTGGTAAACGTTTGAATCTCATTGATGATAATAAATACAATTTTCTCTGGGTTGTTGATTTTCCGATGTTCGAATACGCTGAGGAAGAAAATCGCTTGATTGCACGTCATCACCCGTTCACACAACCTGCAAATCTTGACTTCGAGAACATTAATTTCGACAACGACAAGGAATTTCTTGGTTTCAAAAGCTTGGTTGAGCTTCAAAAGACAATAAACATGCTAAAAGCGCGTGCATACGACCTTGTGCTTAACGGCGTTGAGATTGCTGGTGGCTCAATTCGGAATCATAAACCGGAAAATCAGCATAAAATATTCAAAACGCTGGGAATTTCTGACGAAACTGTTCAGGAGCAATTTGGACACTTGTTAAATGCGCTTAGTTTCGGCACACCGCCACACGGTGGGATTGCATCAGGAATTGACAGGTTGGTCATGATTTTATGCGGTTTCAGCACGATTCGAGAGGTGATCCCATTCCCGAAAACTCTGCAGTCCAAATGCCTACTTACCGAAGCACCATCATCGGTTGAGACAAAACAACTCGACGAACTAGGTATTTCTGTCAAGGAAACGTCTGAGACAGATGAAACAATTGACCAAAACTAGCACATTGTAACATTAATTCTACGAAATCTTTGGTGAGTCAAGCATCTTTCTGGACGTTTAGCATCAATATTAACAGGCAGGGATGCCTGTTTCACCATTCATTGCAACTTTTGTTACATTGCACTCGTAGCTATTATGTAAGGTAATCTATTTTTCCGGAAACTGTGTCATAAACTGCAGTCTTAATTAGCATTTTACCATCTTTAATCATGTCACTTAAAATAGTGCTATTTTTCTGTGCCTGCCAACTAATCATTTCCAAATTGTGTTTTAGAGACTGTTCTTGCCATGTTTTAGTATCTTCAGTTTTTTCTCTAGCAGAAATAACTGCTGGCAGTAATCTCTAGACAATGTTGTCAATGTGCGAATTCCCGAAATCTTCAGGATTATTGAAAGCTTTAATTGTTGCGTGAATTGCTCCGCAATCTGTATGACCGAGGATCAGCAGAAGAGGTGTTTTCAGAAACAATGCAGCATATTCAATTGAACCCAAAGCAATCTCGTTTAGAATATTCCCTGCATTTCTTATTACGAAAATGTCACCAATTCCTGCATCAAAAATATATTCTGGTGGAACTCTTGAATCCGAGCAAGAAAAAACTATCGCATATGGATTCTGTGCATTGTGGACATTCAATCTTCTAGAATTCGATACGCCAGAACCTTCGTGTCTGTTGTTATTTGCATATCTTTCATTACCATCAAGCAGTTTTTTTAGAGCCTCATCAGGGGTTAATAC
Organism: uncultured Planctomycetia bacterium; assembly: GCA_964480395.1. Lineage (GTDB taxonomy): Bacteria > Planctomycetota > UBA8742 > SKZP01 > CAYZQB01 > CAYZQB01. The sequence continues at coordinate 11,821 of CAYZQB010000033.1, read as the reverse complement.
TTCGTTGGGAAACACTGTAATTCTCCTTAATTGAAAAAAGGCAGAAAACACCTTTAATTTTCCTTCAACTTATGAATCAAGCGAATCTGTATCAGTTTTAATCGATATTTTCTTGCGTCTCCTAAGTTCAACTTCTTTTGCATCTGAATCTATAATATTTTCTGAATCAAATACAAGCTGTTCATCAATCATCTGATGTAAACCCGAAATAACTAAAACCGCTACAAGTTCTCTATCTTCCTCGGGCAACTGATTAATAATTGAACGTATTGTTTTCATATGTTGCTTCAAAAACCACTCGTTCATATCAATTTCTGCTGCAATATCTGGATTCTGCTCCTTAACCTCTCTTACTCTTAAATAAATTCTGTTTACAAATTGCGTCGCAAGTCCAACATTTTTCGTCATGCCTATATCATTATTTTTTCTATTGAGAATATCCTCAGTAGAATTCTCAACTCCTTGAAGCATAACGCTTCTGAATTCTTGAGTAGCAACTTCTGAAATCTCCTTTTTACTGCCGCTTCTGATTTTCTTTTTTATTCGATTTCCTTTGCCAGACACGACGTACTCCTGATTAAAACTTATATATATTAAATCAGAGAAAGTGCCTAAAGTCAATATTTTCAATATTTATTGACTTGCAAGAAACCGATGATGTACTTTGTATATTCACTGAGAAATATCATCGGTCATTTTTACTAGTGAATTTATGCATATGCATCATTGAAAGAATAATATTATATAATAAAGCTGGGTTTGCTTGGAAATCATCAAATTTACTCAACATTTATCGACATATCGAGATAATACACCCATTTCGCTTGATACATAATCGAAGCTAGAACAGATGAGTATGTGAAGATTGAGTCAAACATGTGGAATTATCTGAAAATATTTTACGCACTCAGCTTATTTTCAATTGATTGAGAACAAGCATTTTGATATATGAATTTGAATTCCTTGGGGGGATATATTGCAAACAACAATTATTAGAAACGGTCGAATTGTTGATCCAGCACAGAATATTGATGGAATCTATGACATAATAATTAAAGATGACATTATTGCTGGTATTATTTCTGCGAACGAAACTGATAAAGTGCTGAAAGAAAAAGACAATAGCATTGATGCGACAGGCTTGTATGTATTTCCAGGTTTTATCGATTCACATGTTCATATTCGTGAACCGGGGGCGGAAGCACTTGAAACGATTCACAGTGCAGCAAGGGCAGCGATTGCAGGTGGCTATTCGTCGATAGCAGCGATGCCCGACACCGATCCACCGGTTGATAACGAAGCATCAGCGGAATATGTTTATCTGCAATCCGAACGGGCGGGTTTTGCCAATGTTTTCCCGATAGGTGCTTTAACGCAGGGACGCAAGGGTAAATTTCTCGCTGAAATCGGTCAGTTATATTATGCTAATGCTGTTGCTTTCTCGGACTCACCCAATGCGATTACTGATACTTCCGTAATGTATAAAGCAATGCAATATTGTGGAATGTTCAAGCGTACTGTTTTCGTGCATCCAGAAGACCCGTATTTTACGGCAAAAGGGGTGATGAACGCGGGTTATAATTCGGCGATTCTTGGGTTGCCGACGAGACCGGAAGCAGCAGAAGAAATCATGATTTCGCGCGATCTTTTACTAAGTAAATATTCCAACGCTCATATTCATTTTTCACCAATCACGACAAAAGGTGCAGTAAAATTAATAAAACAGGCGAAAATCGATGGAATTAACGCGACTGCAAGTGTTACGCCACATCATCTTCTGCTAACTGACGATTGTGTGAAAACATTTAATTCATCACGGGCAAAAGTTGCACCACCACTGCGCACCAAAGAGGATATCGATGTGATGATTGAAGCACTTCAGGAAGGAATTATCGACGTTATCTGCTCAATGCACACACCTTGTGCTTATGTAGATAAAACCCACGATTTTATTATGTCAGCATTCGGTGTTGTCGGACTTGAAACCACTGTTTCTATGATTTTCTCCCGATTCGTTGATACTGGTATTCTTGATTTAAATAGGTTCGTTGAAGTATTTAGTACGAATCCTGCTAAAATTCTTAAACTCAGTAAGAGGATAGGAAGTCTTGAAAAAGGTAAAGAAGCGAATATCACAATTTTTGACCCGAATAAGGAATGGACAATCGATTCATCTAAATTCCTCTCGAAATCCCGTAATACAGCGTTTGAGGGTGAAAAAACAAAAGGGAAAGCAAAGTTCGTGTTTGTTAAAGGCAGATGCTTTGATTGTGAAAATCTCTAACGATAATACACGCTTTTTCTATGCAATTTGATATTTTCAGAGTTAGAATGTATGTTGTGTATGCATTAGCGAAGGTTTTGCGGAGGATACTTTGAACGATATTGATATTGCGCATTCGATTAGTATTAAACCTATTGGAGAAATTGCACAAAGCATCAGAATAAATTCTGATGAGCTTATTTCGTATGGTCCCTACAAGGCAAAGGTCAAACTTGACATCCTGAAGCGGCTAGCAAACAAGCCAAACGGGAAATACATTCTGGTAACTGCGATGACACCAACACCGCTTGGTGAAGGTAAAACTGTAAACAGCATAGGACTTTCGCTTGGACTTAACAAAATCGGTCAAAAATCCATCGTAAATCTACGCCAACCTTCCATGGGTCCGATATTCGGTATCAAAGGTGGTGCTGCTGGTGGTGGTTATTCCCAAGTTCTCCCTCTTGAAGATGTGAATTTAGGTTTAACAGGAGATATTCACGCAGTCAGCATCGCGCACAATCTTTGTTCGGCGTTTATCGACAATTCTTTATTGCGTAGAAATCCTCTCCGACTGAATACAAATTCCATTTCCTTCAAACGTGTTGTTGACCTGAACGACCGTGCTTTGCGCGACATCGTCGTTGGTATGGGTGGGAAAAGCAACGGAATTACTCGTCAAACAGGATTCATAATCTCGGTTGCAAGCGAATTAATGGCAATTCTCGCTCTCGCGGAAAATATTTTCGATTTACGCAAACGGTTGGGCAGGATGATTATAGGATATAACATGAATGGCGAAGCGGTAACTGCTGATGATTTAAACGTCGCAGGCGCAATGACCGTTCTTCTCAGAGAAGCCATTCTCCCAAATTTACTACAAACCTCAGAGAATTCCGCATGCTTCATTCATACCGGTCCTTTTGCAAACATCGCACACGGAAATTCCTCGATTATTGCAGATCGAATCGCCTTGAAACTTGCGGATTATGTGGTAACAGAAGCAGGTTTTGGCGCGGATATGGGTGCTGAGAAATTTTTCAACATAAAATGTCGCACTTCTAACATTAAACCAGCAGCAGCACTTCTTGTAGCAACGATTCGAGCAATGAAACATCATTCAGGCATGTTTCCGCCGGACTCTTACAAACATACATCAAGAAAGATCTACAACGAAAATTTGAAAGCAATTTCTGCTGGTGCTGCTAACCTTATCAAACAAATTGAAAATGTGAAATTTCATGGTGTACCTGTTGTTGTTGTGTTTAATCGGTTTGATTCTGATACCGACAATGAGCTTGTTCATGCAAAAAAAATAGCGCTTGATGCCGGTGCAGACAGAGCGGTTATCGGCGAGGCATACCAGAACGGCGGTGAAGGTATGATTAATGCTGCTGAAGCAATCGTCGATGTAAGTCAACGAGAAAACGGATTCAAATTTCTGTATGATTTGGATGAAAAAATCGAAGCCAAAGTTAATAAACTCGCTTCAAAGCTTTACGGTGCAAAAGAAGTTGTATTTTTGCCCGAAGCCAAGCGAGTTATTCGCAAACTTGAGAAGCTCAATCTCGACAAAATGCCAATCTGCATCGCAAAAACGCAATATTCTCTATCCGATGATCCCGCACTGCTTGGTGCTCCAACGGATTATAAATTCGTCGTTCGTAATATCGAAGTCAGCGCAGGTGCTGGTTTTATAACCGTTATTGCTGGTGACATGAATCTTATGCCTGGTTTGCCGCGTGTTCCAGGTGGTGAGCAAATCGATATTGATTCAAATGGCAATCCGATTGGCTTATTTTAATTTGAATGCCTAATCTTCATAAAACAACCAACGATGACAAGTGAAATTACGGAAATCGTTAAAGAGTCCTAGTATTTACCCGATATGCTTTATAACAGATACATTGGAGGAATTAATGGGTGTGTTAAGCAGCATATTCGGGATGTTTACAACAAATCTCGGGATAGACCTGGGAACCGCCAACACTTTAGTTTGCACACTTCGAGATGGTGTTGTGCTTATGGAGCCGTCGGTTGTTGCGATTAATCATAAAACAGGTGAGATTTTGCTTAACGGCGAAGCGGTTGGTGAAGTCGCCAAAAACATGCTTGGTAAAGGTCATCCCGATCTTGAGATAATTCGACCACTTGAAGAAGGCGTAATAAAACAGATTGATGCAACACAGAAAATGCTTCGTTTTTTCATTAATCAGATACAAAAATTCAATTTCGGCATTGGTCCACGCATTGTAATTTCAGTTCCGCTGGGGGTAACTGATCCTGAGATGCGAGCAGTGAAAAATTCCGCTGAAAAAGCAGGTGCCAGAGAAGTTATTATCGTACCACAGCCTTTCGCAGCGGCATTGGGTGCAGGACTTCCCGTAAATCTGCCAGTTGGAAACTTAATTGTAGATATTGGCGGTGGAACAACAGATATTGCTGTGATTTCGCTTAACGGCATGGTCAAAGAAAAAACGCTTCGCATCGCTGGCGACACCATGGATAAAGCACTTCAGCATTATATCAAGGAAGAATTTCGACTGCTTATTGGCAAGCAGACCGCAGAATACATCAAGATTCTTATTGGTTCTGCATGGCAGCTTGAGGAAGACCTTCATTATACAGTTTCTGGCAGAGATATCAGCTCTAACATGCCAAGATCCATTGTACTCACTTCGGAATCGATTCGTCCTGCATTCCAGAGCATTCTCGATGAGATAATCGGGTCAATTATAGAAGTTGTGCGGGAAACACCTGCTGACCTTTCGGAAGACTTGATTGAAAAAGGCATCACGCTTGCTGGTGGTGGCGCACTTTTACGCGGTATTGACAAACTCATCGAACATTATGTCGGTTTGCCCTGTAAAATCGCAGAGCATCCATTGCTTGCCGTGGCATTTGGGACAATGCATATTTTGGCGAATACAGCAGCATATTTTGACATTGTAGCGTCGGAATCTGCAGCTGCTTAAGAAAAATTTATTCCCAATTCAAGACATTTGTTTGCAAGCGAAATGATTTCTGCAACGTAAAGTTGTTCTGGGCGTAGAGATTCATCAATTTGAAGTTCAGCAAATGCATCAGCAATGTTAATCGCATATTTTTTATCAGCACCCAATTTCAATGATTTAACTGCACCTTTGCGTCTATGCATGAACAGATAGTGCAGAAATTTTTTTGTGTATTCATAATCGCTTGTTTTTGAAAGCATTTCACGTGTCAATTCCGCAGTGATTATCATTGAATCGACTCTCGGTGGTGGGTAAAAAACACCTGGTTTGACGAATCTGCCCCGAATAAACTCGCCATGCAATGCACATAAAACAGTCATATATCCAAAATCCTTCGTGCCGGTTTCTGCGGTCAATCTCTGAGCCACTTCCTTTTGAATCATAGCGAAGATTCCAGAGAATTTAACACCTGTTTTCCCCTGCCATTCCATCACAGCATTTATTACCGTTGTTGCGATGTTGTACGGAAGGTTTGCTACAAGCCGGAGTCTAAGCGGGTCAGACATTTTGGCGATTTTGTCTTCAAGGGTATCAATTACTTTTTGCGAAAGTGCGTTTTTATTTAGTGCTTCATCATTGATTAGCGTTAAGTTGTCAAATTCTCCGAGAAAATCCCGCGCAAGTGTGTACATGATGTCATCGATTTCAACTGATACGATTTGTGCTTTTGAGGTTAATAGACCAGCGGTAAGAATACCAAGTCCTGTCCCTATTTCGAGAATCAGCTCGTTGTCTTGAATCTGCGCATCCCGCACAAGAGCATCCCGAAGGTTGCGATCGCATAAAAAATGTTGTCCAAGATATTTAAGCGTGTTTCTTGACAACGATCCCATAACTCGATTAATTTCTGCAGGTGTGATTGGAACCAAATCTCTCGGATCAGTCATTTTTCCCTAAGTCCTCAAGTCAATTAGTAAACCAACATTCTACAATGAAAAACGCTACTGAAGAATGAAATTCTTTACAAGGAAATAATTGAGCAATAATGTTATAATCTTTTGAGTAAAACTACGTATCAATATACAGAAATCGAAATCTGGTGGACTATGAATATTAAAATTACTGGCTTAATTGTGCTGCTGTTCTCATTTCTGCTTATCTGCCCAATTAATGCTGAAACAATTCTCAGAAAAATCACCGGTGAAGAGATAAAAGGCGATATTATCAAACTTGAGAACGGAGTTGTAAGAATCAGAACAAATAATGGGGAGATACTGGTACAGCTTTCCGAACTCGACGATAATTCGAAATATGCTGTTCAAAAACAATTTATTGGATTAAATCAGCCTGATACTCATTTGAAACTTGCTGAATTCTGCATTGAAAAACAGCTCTACAAGGAAGCTATTGACGAAATTAAGCTTGCAGGTGAGACTTCTGATAAATTACTTAAGAAAGCATATGAAATGCTGATAAATGCACGTTTGCTGCATGCTGACAAACTTCGAGTAAATGCTAAGAAAAAGTACGAAAACAAACAATTCCTTGATGCGCTAAACAATTACAAAACTCTATACAGAGAATATCCTGATGCAAAGGACAAAGAAGAAACCGAGAAGGAAATCAAACGATTGCAAGCGATTATCGGCAGACCAGACGATGTTTTGCCGAAACAGGAACCACTGCCATCTCTTTTACTCAGAAATTTCAAGGTTGAAAATCCCAATAACGGTGCTAATGATGACGAAGAGGAATTGCCAAGCAAAGATAAGAACAAGCTTGAGAAGGAAACAAAAAAGTTCGATTATGCAAATAAATTGATTGACGAAGCATGGGATTTGAAATCTCAGGCAGCATTGAAAAACGCAACAAACGAATTTGTGCAGAAAAAAACTTTGTACAAAAACGCTGAGAAAAAATTGAACGAAGCAATAATATATCTTGATGAATTAATCCAAGTTCCGGAAAAATACAAATTCATGCAAAAACTTGTTTATGATGCCCGAAAAGCGAAATCAGGCGCAATTGACCGCATGATTGAAATCGCAAAAGATATGATGTATTTGCATAGCAATCTTTCAAAGCCCGACCTTCAAATGTCACTTCTCTGGCTCAACAAAGTACTTGCATATTCACCTTTCGACGAAGATGCACGTCAATTGCGCAAAACAATAACAGAATCGATTTTGAAAGAAGCGAGAAAATAGGTTATAACCTTTTTGACTGTTGATAACGTCGATTTTCATAAATTAAAATACAGGATGCGCATATGACAAAAAATATCAAGTTTTTGCTGGTTTTTCTGTTTTTCATCGCAATCATCTCAATCAGCTGTTCAAAGTCCGAGGATCCAACCGCTGATAACAAAAAAGATGATACGAATAAAAGTAAATTTGCCAATTTCAATAAAAAGGGTAATTTCCAGATGCCTGCACTGCCTGTAACGGTTAAGGAAATCATATCTGGCACAACAGCAGCGACACTAACAACATCTGGACGCTTCATTTCCGAACGTAAAGCACAGGTTATCTGCGAAATTTCGGAGAAAGTAACAGAAATTCATTACGAAATTGGTGATTTTGTTGAGGAAAATGCTGTAATGCTCACTCTTGACCATGAAGAACTCAAGCTTGAAGTCAAAAGAGCAGAATTCGAAGTCGAGCAGGTGAATAATCAGCTTAAGAAGTCGGAACTCTTATACAACAAGGCGTATGCGGAGTTTGACAAAGCACAAAAGATTTATGAAACTGATCCCGGCATATACACAGAAGAAGAGATAAAAAACTTTAAGCATACAGCTGATTCACAGAAAGTCGATGTTGACTCGCAAAAAATATCGTTGAAAAAGGTTAAGCTTGCACAGACTGAAGCTGAGAGAAAGCTGAAGAATACTCAAGTGAAAGCACCGATTTCCGGTATTGTAGTGGCAAAATTCGTTGAAGAAAACGAAAATGTGGGTACAAACCAGAAAGTTTTTGAGATTGAAAGCACCGATGAGCTTAAAGTTGAGGTTGAACTCACGGAAGTTGAAGCGAACAAGGTTTTTGTCGGGCAGAACGCGGTGCTAATGAATAGCAACGGCAGTTTCGTGTTTTTCGGGCAGGTTACGAGAATTGCACCTAAGGTTGACGAAACCAAGGGGCTTTTGAAAATCACGTTAAATGTTTTCGCCTGGAAACAATGGCGTCTAACTTCGCTGAATTCCACTCTCCAAACTCTCAGAACAACTACACTGCCTTTGCCCTCGATGCTTCCGAACTGCGATTTCCCGGTACTAGGCGGAGTTATGCTCCTGCGTCCGGGGATGTTTGTCAATGTTCACATCGCGCTTTCGCTGCATAAAGATGTTGTCATGGTCCCAAAAGATGCTGTGAATTATGACCAGGATAGACCGTATATTTTCATTGTCGGTAAAGATATGAAAGCTCGCAAACAATATTTGACTCTTGACCACGAATTTTCTACGACAGATGCGGTTGAGGTTATAGAGGGACTTGAGATTGGCGAATTGGTTGTAATCAGACAGTCCGACCTCAAAAATGGTAGTCTTGTACAAATTATTAACGGCAAATAAGAAGATTATTATGGTTTTTGAAACATCTTTTTCGAAAAAATTCACAGCAAAAAAGCGAAATGCTGAAATACTTCAATATAACCAGCCCGATGCTGACAGATTTAAACTTATCTATACATTATGTGGTATCGGCATTGCTCTATCGATTCTATTTCCGATTATTCGAAGCTCATTCAGATTGGAATTTTTCTGGCAAGATAGCTATTTTGATTTCTGGGATTTCTTACTTTTTCTTGTTCCAGTGTTCTTCGGCATCGGTGTTATAATTATCGCAAATAAAGTTAGTCCGAGAATTCGCTGTCGGATTTTCTTCATATTTTTCGCAGTAATAGCAGGTATAGGAGTTGGTGTCTCGCTGATAAGTATTACGATTTTTCAGCAGTCGAGATATGCATTTGTAACAATTTTTACGATTCTTATTATATTCGCGCCAATAACCCATTATTCATTTGTAGTTTTACAGAAGAAATTCATAAAATCGGCATTTCGCACAATTGCAATCTTATCTTCTATTATCATTCTGGTGGCTCTTTTTGTGCCGATATTTTTTGGGGAAAGTCTGGCAGAGAATCTGTTTGATGATAATGATGATTTTCATTGGTTCATTCCGATATTGTTTTACTGTTGTTCAGCGATTCTAACTTTTATTGCTCTTTTTTCGAAATCACCTAAAAAACTTGCTGTTATTAACACTTGTTTGCTTAAATTTTGCATATTTTACATTCCTGTAGGTGTTATTTTTTCGGATTATTCATTATCTTCGCGAAATTTCTCCGAGATTTTGAAAGGTTTTTTTGCTATTTTCGGTATTTACTTTTTAATCTGCTACTCTATCATCGAATATTACACAACACGCTTGACAGTGAAGATTCAACCGTTTGCAACACCCGTGCAAGCTGACCGACCGGATTTCATACCAACTGTTTTCAATGCGCAGGAACAGAATGCTTTCATAAACCTTTATTCAGCAAACACATCTACCGAAAGTAATTTTCAAGAAGGCGTTGAACCCGAAAACTCCGAACCTTACAAATCTCCGGAGGATTAATGAGTAAAATAATCGAAGAAGACACATACAGCAACTTTGAAAAAGGAATCCATAACCGGAAATTTTTCAGCATCATTTATAATTTGTGCTTCATATCCATACTTATAGCCTTGTTATTGCCAGATATAGGCACATTGCCACTTTTCTTTGGTAGTTCTAATGTGAATATATACTTTTTCTGGAATCAAAATCTATCAGCAATTGAATATATCTTTGGAGTTGCATTAGTTGTTATTTTGATTGGATTTATTTTCCTTGTTAACAGGTTATCAGCAAGATTACGTTCCGATATATTGTTTAAAATATTCACATTTATCTTTGCAACTAGTTTATTTTTTACTATCTATTGTATTGCGACATCGAACTTTAATGAATTTATTAATCTAAATATTTTTTGGGTATTATTAATACTCACAACAATTACATATTATTCATTTACGGTATTACTCAGGAAGCATAATATTCGCACATTCACAATAATTACAGTTGCTTCTGCAATATTAATGCTAATTATAATATTTTTTGTCCCTATCTTCGAAAACAAAATTTTGATTCAAAAATTATTAGGTTGGAGCAGAAGACCACTATGGATAATACCAGCTTTGATTTTTGTGTACACTATTTTGCTGACTTTCATTGCACCTTTTATGAAAACTCCATATGGATATGCTTCAATTAACGCCCATTTATTTAAAATAATTATCTTTCTTATCCCTACTTCTATATTTCTATCTCCATATTTTCAAATCTGGTGGTATATTGTCGAGATTTTAAGGGATTCTCTAATTGTTTTTGGTTTATATTTTTTAATCTGCTATTCGTTAATTGAATATTTCACAACTCGAATTCCTGTAAAGATAAAACCTTTTGCTCAACCTGTGCATGCTGACCAATCTGATTTCGTTCCAACCGTTTTCGATACCGCAGAACAAATTGATCCTGAAAACTCCGATCCGTACAAATCCCCTGAGGAATAGTGATATAATTGCATTATATTTGGTAAACAGACATGAATGATGAACATGATTCTAAATCTTCATATGATTTTTTCGTAAAGAAGGATTACGAAAAAGAGTACTCTTTATCACCATATTCTTTTAAACATATTTACATATTCTTTGGTGTTATTTTAATTTTATCAAATTCTATTCCATTAATCTATGATTTTAAAAACTTTATTAATAATATTTCAGTCAAAAATATCCACAATATTATTGAAATGTTCTTTTCGAGAGTACCGATGATATTGGGCTTACTTGTTATATTCATAGCAGGTTTTGTAAAAATTAAAATCAGTTCACATTTAGTATATTTTCTAAGCTTAATCATTGTTGTTTTAATTTGTGCTATACATTTTATTGTAATCGAAGACCCTCTTACTTCTAATATAAAAGTATTTATTTTCTTATGCTTTATGTTGTTCTATCCAATAATAGTACTAATGACAATATTTAATTGGAAAATCTTAAAAATTACATTGTGGATAATAATAATAGCCATTCTGTTGCTATTTTTTATTGGTGATGGATTTAATGCAAGTTTATATTATTTATTATTTATTTACGATAAACTTATTGTTTTTATTGTTTTAATTATTATGTCTTCTTGGATTTTCTTAATTACAACAATGTATCTCCATGAAAGACTGAGATTACCTTATTTACTTGATATAAACGTGTTTTCATATTTGCTGATGCTTTTCTCTTTTTCTCTATACATTACAATATTTGTATTGGAAACGTGCGATTTCCTAAATTGGATTACTTTTATTAAGTATGTATTTGTGTACAATATATATATTTGTATATACTATTTATTTGCTTTTTCGATGATAGAATTTTTTACTAAAAGTCACGTCGCAAGACTCAAATCTTATACGAAACCTGGTATTTCTTCTCTTTCGAATCAAGATACTCAGATTAATAAGCATGTGAAATTTCAAGGAACTCGGAAACTACAAAAAGTCCAGAAACCTACGCAAC
>CAYZQB010000032.1:17148-23543 GCA_964480395.1 uncultured Planctomycetia bacterium | reverse complement strand
CAGCTACACACCTTCTTGCAGACATTTATTAGCCACAAATCCACTGTCGATGCCTGAGGTTCTCGAAGGCAACATTCCGTTCATTCATCTATTATTGTGGTTTCGAGAACCTCAACCACCATATAGATTACTCGACACTGTTGGGGCTGGAATCCTTTGCCTGTCATTGCTGATGTTGTTGAAATACTCAGGCAGGGATGCTTGACCCACTGAATTTGTCGAAGAATTAATGTTACATTATCTTAGTAGCGAAGCTCGAACCATATGCCAATAAGATTGACATCTCTGCCAATATCCACATAATCACCCATAAATGCTGGAATAACCGATAACCAAGAATACGGCTTGTATGCAAGTGCAATTGTAATCGCTCCCTGATGAATATCGTCATTGGGTTCAAGATATCCTTCACCCTTGCGACCGTCATAATTGTAATCCAATCTAAATATCAACTCGAAATGCCTTGCTTCTGCAGAAAATAATGCAAGATTCACAATAATGAAAGCGTCACCATAATATGTGTTGTCAATTATTAGGTTGCTAAACTCGTTCTCACGTTTGTGCCCATTAATATATCCGCAAGATATGCCAATCGTTAAAAGTTTCTCAAAATTGGTACGATTTAATATATAATACAATCCGCTGAATAACCTATACCCACTATTTGCTTCATCATCATCACCCGGTTTATTGTTTAGCATCCCACCAACAGCAAAATTCAATCCGTCATATGTGCTGTTTTTATCAAGATAACCACCTTGATTAAACAATATAAAAAATCCCGCAGATAGATTGTCATCAGTAAATTGCTCATTAACTTCTGTACCGAAACCTAGCGTTGAATATTTTTGGTAATCGCCGTTCCATAAACCAACACGAACACTTACGCGATTGTCGTTAAAATTCATATAATAATTCGCGCCAACTTCCGATTCTTCGATGTAGCCGAACATCCCAGCTGAAATCCTGCGCAAAACCTGGTATTTCCATATTTCCGACTCGAAAGTTTCCCAAATTGAGCCGACAATACCGAGATATAAACGCGACGTTAAACCTAGGTAAGAAATGTTACTTATTCTCAAGTATGCGTTTTTTAAGCTAATGTTACTTTCATCTGTTTCACCAATACAATCAAGTCTGATTCGGAATGCGATATCCTCGTTTAACAAGCCCGATAATGTTAAATATGCGCGATTAATGAAAAATTGATTCTCTAATTGGTCAATATTGGGATCGCTCCCGTTATAATAACTTCCAGCCCAACCGGATTGTAATCGTCCACTGAGGAAAATCGTCTGTGAATTGTCAGTTAATACAGGATTCTGTGTATTTAAGCTATAGCTGTCATCTTGAGCTAATGCTGGGGTAGCAGAAAGTACAGTTGTCAAAGCAATAATTAATGTGTAAATATATTTCATGATATGCCTTCCTTACTATAACTGCATAAATAGTGTATATTTTAGGAACAACAACTCAACATGTTTTAGATGAAGCAGGCATAACAGATAATTTTTACCTCTAAGAACACGAGAGTGCACGAAAAAGTCATTCTGAACGAAGTGAGTGAAGCGAGCGAAGTGAAGAATCCAGGATAGTCCAGAACTAGACAATGATTTAATAATTACATTATTTCCAATGAATACAGAGATTCACATTCAGAATTTATCCTACAAATTATGTTACAGTGCAATCCTTGTTTAACATAGACCTAGCCTGGATTCTTCGGTCATTCCAATCCCTCAGAATGACATCGGGGTATACTATTGCACAATATACATACAAACACAACACGGATAAGACTGGCATGCTCGCGTGCTATTGAGTGTATTTGTGGAAACGTTGAGTAACCTCAACAATTCGCTTCATATTTTTACGTTCGGTTTCGTATGAATACGCCATGTCAAGCAGACTGCGCATTTCGTTTGTAACACGATTATTGAGGAAATAGCTGAATTGCTGCTGATAATCCGGCGCCATAAGTTTCTTGGTTTTATACAGATTCGCTGTGATATTCGCACCAAGAAGTAAGCTGTCAATCGAACTATGAACAATCTTCGAACTCGAATTCTTTCCGAAATAATAATCCTTATCCTCGGTGAAATCTGAGATCATTTTGTTTAGAAATTCAGCAATTGCAAGCCAAAGAAGAGTACGTTCTGTTTTTGACCATGGAACAATGCCCGCTCGTAAGTCTGGTGGTGGTACACCTTTAAGACGAGCTAACTTGATGATATTTTCTGGTGATTGATAAAGAAGTTGCCACAAAACTAATGTTACTCGAGAATAATTTTCCTCGATTTTCGGCACGGATATTATCGATGTTTTCTCACCAACGCCTGTTATAACCTTGTTATCGATTTTTACTGTCGAAGACCAGAGAAGATCGGCAGATTCTACGATGAAACTGAATGCTTTCTCCTTGTCTGTGCTGAATCTTTCTTTTTCAGACAGAATTCTGTCGCTCATCATTCCGAATGCATTGGCAGCAGCACCGCTGTAACCTGCCCAGCCAAGTGAAACCACCCCAAGCACGAGTTGAGCGATCCATTTTCTTGATGGTAGTTGATAAGAGTCCTGTGGGTTGTATTTAAGGTCCTCAAGTGGTTTCAGACACTGGTATGCAACCTGAAGCCAATTTTCCGATTCTATTGATGGAATTTTGTCAATCGGCATATTCAAAGGTTGGAAGAAAAACCAGTCGTAGAAATCGTTTAGCGATCGCGATTGTTTGCCATTGAAATCGGAAAGTAGATGACACCAAAGTCCAACATTTTTAATCTTTCTGCTTATTATTGGTGGAAATCCTTCTGCAATATCGGGTGGTAAATCAACGTTTCGAATAGGTTTCTTTGACATAACAATCTGCAAAGGCATTGATGAATCAACAACTGGGAAAGGTAAATATGCCCAGCGTTTGCGATATACGAACGGCATCCACTTGAAAAGATCGACAATTTGAGATGGAATTTCTGATTGCCCGCCAAGATATATGATTCCTTCATTTGAGTAAAACAACGATAGTACAAGATCGGTTTGCCAAGGAGTGAGCTGTAGATTGTCCACGGAGAATGCAAACGGCATACTTTTCGGAATATCGCGAGTCATACTACAAAGAGTTTTATCAAGTGATGAAAAATTAACGCCAGGACCTAAAAACCATTTTTGTGGTATCTCAATAGGATTAAAAGATCGCCAAGTCGCCTGAATATCATCAAAATGAACCAGAACCGAATGAACACAGATTCGGGGTCTGCCTGCATGATCGACACCAGCAGGAAACACTTTGCCAAACAACCAATAATCATGAAAAGGTCTTGAGAACCATTGTGTTTTCTTGTTGCTAATCTCAATCCATAATTGAGCCCATTGTTTCAATTGATTACAAATTTCATCGGAAAGCCCATCGTGAGCATACAATGTTTTGTAACCGCCCATTGAAGAGAATACGTGATCGTATATTTCAATTGAGGGCATTCATAACTCCTTTTGTATATTCAAATAATCGAATTTATTATCATAAAACATTTGCACAATTTATACAATGCAGAATGTCTGCCCATCCTCGATGGTTTTTTAAATTTACATCATAGTCAATAGGGTATGTAAACATGCATTAGAAAGTTTACAACACCTTCATAAAGTTAAATACCTCTTGTGTCCCACTGCCAGTGCTATGAGAAAAAGCATGTAAACTTGCTTAGATGTCGAAGAGGAGTCTTTCAAGTATTTCTCGATTCTGCATACGATGCGAAAGCATGTCGAGAAATGGTTCCGCGACGTTAATTGGCGTAAGTGTTGAACCTTCGCCGATAGAATAATTTCCATCCTTCTGCACCGAATAACCGCTGACAGAACCGTTGTAAAACCGCAAATAGCCATCAAGGATTGATAAATATGTTGAAAGCATCTTCAGCTTCTCAGCAAGGTTGAGGTCAACAAGGTTCGGGAAGTTTGATGCCGGATATATTGCATAATCGCGGTCGGTTTTTGTAAATGTTATGGCGATGTAGCGCAATTTGTCGAAGAAAGACCGGGGATTCGGCGAATCGAAGTCGAGGTTGCTTGTACCAAGTGGTTTCAAGTATGACTCATGAAGCCGACCTTCAACCATCGAAGACAAATACTCCACAAAAACGGGCCACCATTGTGAAATGTTGACTGATTCAGCATCGTACTCAGAATAATAAATTTGCTCAAGTATAGTACGTTTGCTGAATGTCTTCAAGAAGTCCGAAAGGAAATTCGTTATCTGTTCGTTTCCGTTGTCGCTGCCATTTAGACCTTTGAATCTGTTCTGAAGCAGGTCGTTGAGTCTGGACATCGCTTGATCGATAGGCAGTTTAGCACGAATGTAAGCATTCCAAAGTTTCATAAATTTCTTGCGATACTCATCGTTTTCAAGACAGTTGTTGATGCCTTTTTCGGCAAGCTCGGAAATGAGCCAGCTGCTATTACGGATATAATCATCGGAATAATCATTGAAAGACATCGGTCCGATTTTTCGTTTATGTGAAGCGATAATTTTTGTCAAAAAGAAGTTATTTCTGCCGTGATCACTATCAACATATTCAGTAAATCGTTGGAATAGTACATTAAGCCGTTTTTTAACCTCAATTTCCTTCCACTGAATCAATGCCTGGAAGAATTTCGTAAAGATTGAAATCTTGGAATCACCACCCTTTGCCTGAAGTGCTGAACTAACATCAAAAAGTATGACGATACCTTCCGCTTGCTTGATAAGCTCCCAAATAATCCGGTGTTCAGGTTTAATTTTCTTGAGCTGTTCGGGAGACTGGAAAATTTTGACAATATCAGGCAGAAATTCTTCATACACTTCACCGCGTATTTCAAGCGTAACAAGTTTTGCGATTGATCCATCGGGCAGAACAAGCTGAGTTACAAGAAATTTACGCTGAGTATCTTTCGTGTCTGCTGGCGGCCAATTACCCCGTGAAAGATATGCTTCATATTTTTCTGATGAAAAACCGTAAACCAGATCGCTTACGAAATTGCTGTAACGTGGATCAATATGCACCATCTGCGGACGAATGTCGCTTCTGGGTGTGTAAAATTGTTGTCCCTGCAGAACCTGTCCGAGCATTGTAAGATAACATGTCTTGCCGACACCTGCAAGACCAAGCATCAAGTAAAGTGGTGCGGGTTCTTCACCGGGTGGGTTCAGCATAGTTTTCTGTAAATATCTGTATGCTTCATCGAAGTTAGCGTCCTGCTCCATGTCTGCGCTTATTTCAAATTCGCTGCTATCACTAAGAGATTTCGGACGCTCATCCATAAACACATTTTCGTTGGAAGTTTTGTCAACTCTATCATCTGTCGAAGCAACTGGTATCTTGTTATCGCTTCTGTATATATAATCATCATCCCGAATATCACCGCTATATTCAGAATCATCAGTATCATCTTTCGGTCGCGTCATTCTTCTTACAGAAGAATAAAGGACTTTCGCTCCGTTCTCTTCTTCAACAAGTTTACCATGGGTTTTTAACGCTTCATCAAGTTCTCCGGGCTTGGTGAAATCGTCGCTTTCATCCGTATCAATAATATCACTGATATCTTTCTCCATTTTTTTCAGCATTGGAAGATTGGATTCTTCCACAGATGGCAGTACAGATGTAGGTCGCGACTCAGCAATAACTTCCTGCAATTCTGAAGGATTAAGTGTCATAGTTTGTCCGTCACCTAAATTGCTTAGTGGCAATTCGATATTTGCTGTTTGTTCTTGAGTCTTAGCAAAATCAACAACAGGACTGACATCTAACTCAACATATTCCGGATTTCTCTTAAAATAAATATCGCATTTCGTGTTAGTACAAAGATATTCACGAGTATCATAATCTCCGAAATAACGTTTCTTGCCACATGCAGGACATATAGTAACCTGAACACCTTTGCTTGGGCATAAATTGTTGAGACATCGTCCTTGGTGCATGTCAAAGGACATCGCAGCACAAATAGGACATGTGCGGATAAGTTTTAAAGCGGATTGACAGTCTTTATTCCGGCATACATTAATTCTTAAGGGATTCGCGGCTTTACTAAGTGTCAATTCCTCACAGAACCAGCATGCTCCGATATTTTCGTTTCTTAGACATTCACTGTTCAGACAGACGGGCATTTTGTTTATTGTGATTAAAGACGTCATTTTGCAGTCAGGACAAGTTGTCCGCGGTTTATGATATGATGGACAGATTGGATTTATGCATTGCAAAGGTGTTCCTGTGAGTGAGTATTCATCGCAGATTTCGCATAATTTTAGCAGTCCATTTATTTCGCAATTTTCGTTTTTACATTCAAATGCGCCTTGACTTCTTTGAAAGACAAGAGGATCATCGCAGTTAAAGCATTTAGGTTCCATTATTGCTTCTTCCCGTTAT
>CAYZQB010000032.1:0-17048 GCA_964480395.1 uncultured Planctomycetia bacterium | reverse complement strand
AATATTTGATTAAAAAACACAGCAGACTTTCTGCTTTTTTTTCAACACCGGCACTAGGACTCAAGAGTTATTTGACCTATTGACAATGATGTAAACTTAAACCAGCAAGGCTGGGCATAATTTTGTTATTGCAAACATACAAGATTATGTATTGTATTAAGTTAAAAGCATGAAAAAAATAAGGAATTAAAATGCAGAAGCCAAGCAAATTCACGTTACTACTACTGATGTTTCTTTTTGCACTATCATATGTTGGTGCTCAGGAGATTAAATCTTCTGAAGACAAAGCATTAAAGGAAATTACGGTAGAAGATGCGAAAAAACATCTTAATTATCTTGCTTCAAATGAGCTGAAAGGTCGAGAAGCAGGTTCTGAAGAAGGGAAGAAAGCTGCAGATTACATCGCAAAACACTTCAAAGATAATGGAATAATACCTGCAGGAGACAAAAAAACATATTTTCAGACAGTTACTGGGCTTGGCAAACCGTCATTTGACCCCAATAACAATCATTTTAAAATTTGGACTGCAGGTAAAGATGCTGAGGAACCATTCATTGAGGAATGCGAATTCGATAAAGAATATTCGCCAATGGGCTATGTTTCAAGTGCTGAAATTAACGCCCAAATTGTGTTTGCCGGCTACGGTATCACAGCACCGGAGCTTAAATACGACGATTACGACGGAGTCAATGTTAAAGATAAAATTGTAATTATGTTCCGATATGTTCCGAAATATGGTCAGGAAGACAATCAATTTCAGGGAGCAAGCTACAATCATGCATATTTTCATGCAAAACTTGCTAATGCAATGAAACACGGCGCGAAAGCAGTTTTGATGATAAATCCACCAGGGAATGATTCGGGAATTTCATCGCCGGGTCGCAGCGGTTATGCTCGCGCTGGTAATATTCCGCTTATTCAGATAACCCAGGAACTTGGCAATAAACTGCTTCAGGGAACAGGAAAAACCGTGAAATCAGTCTATGAAGCAATCAACAAAAAAGAAAAACCGGAATCCTTTGAAATCAGATTTCGCAAAATCCAAGTTAAAATAGAGAATACCCGATCTGCAGGTCAGAATGTTATCGGAATGATTGAGGGTTCAGACGAAAAACTGAAGGATGAAATCATCTTTGTCGGCGCACATTATGACCATATTGGCATGGGATATTTCGGCTCACGAATTGGTGCGGAAGGTCGGGGTAAAATACATTTTGGTGCAGATGACAACGCTTCCGGCACAGTGGGGGTTATGGCACTTGCAAAAGCATTCGCAGCACTAAAACCTATGACAAAGCGCACATTAGTATTTGCTCTCTGGGATGGTGAGGAAAAAGGGCTTGTCGGGTCGAGTTTTTTCGTCGAGAATCCTACAATCGAGCTTAAAAACGTTGTTGCATACATCAATTTTGACATGATTGGTCGTCTGCGTGAAGATAAAATCAGTGCAATCGGAACGGGTTCCTCGGAAAAATGGGAGGAATTAATTAACGGAGTGAATAAGGAGTTTAGTTTTAAGATTGGATTTAGCAAAAACCCTTTTGGCGGTTCGGATCAGGTGAGTTTTGCGCGTTATAAAATTCCAGTCATATTTTTCATCACAGGCGGACATCCTGAATATCACACTCCCAAAGATACTGCGGATAAAATCAACTATGAAGGTATTGTTAAAGTCAGTAAATTTACCTTCAAACTAATGCTAAAACTTGCACAAGCCGACGAAAAACTGATGAAATGGGATATGAAATAATGCCTTATACTCACTGACGCAATTTCGGGTCAAGAGCGTCACGCAAACCTTCACCTATGAAATTGAAGAACAAAACTGTCAGAAAAATTGCAATGCCTGAAGGAATTATGAGATGAATTTCCTGCTTCGAACTACCAAGTTTTAAAAGTGCACCCCATGTTTCAAAGTTCGACGGTCCGAAACCAAGAAATGATAAGCTGGACTCAGTTAAAATCGCAGCTGCAATACCAAACGTTGCAGTTACAAGCAAAGGAGTCATAGCATTCGGCAAAACGTGTCTAAACATTATTCTTACAGAATTTAATCCGAGTGCTGTTGCAGCGGTAACATAATCAAATGTTCTCTGTTTAAGATATTCACCTCGAATTAAACGTGCAGGTCCCGTCCAACGGGTAACGCCAATTATCAACATTATCCAGTAAATATTCGCTTCTTTCACCAGAACTGCAAGGGTTAAAAGAAGATACATTGCTGGGAAGCAAATCATAACTTCAATAAATCGCGATAGCAAAATGTCAACCCAGCCGCCGAAAAATCCAGCAAATGCCCCAACAATTATCCCGATGATGCAGTAAATCGAGACCGCAATCACGCCGATTGTCAGCGAAACACGAAGCCCGAACATCATCACCGTCATTACATCCCTGCCTGTTGCAGTTGTACCGAGAATATGAGCACCATTCGGTTTGAGCATACTTTCTTCAACGTTTCCCTGCATCGCAGCATAAGGCAGCAAAGGCATTACAACGATTCTACTAACTTCATCCTGCAAAAACTCGGAAACATTGGAATTTCGGTTATAAAACTTCTGCAGTCTTTGACCGTCAACCGTTTCAATCTTAAGCACCTGGTCAGTATAAAACTCGGATGGATTTTTGATGAAATCCTTTTCAAAAACCATAACGACAAGAAAAGTACAAATCCCAAGTACAATGTAAATTATTGTGAGTCGTCGCTTGAATTTTTTCATTTTTCGTAGAAATGTTACTCGAAGAACGAGGATAATCGGTATGAGCAGGATAAATAGCAGCAAAACCAGAAGATAGCTGTTGAAAAATGTGTCAACCGGTTCCTCAAAAGTTGTTCTGTCAAAAAGCGATTCGTACCACGGTGACCAGATGCGCGAATCAAGATTTTTAACCGATTTAATATTCAAGTTGTGCAAACTTTCAGATATCCAAACCGCGATTTTATCTGAATCTTTTTGCAGTTCTTTGACCTCGGAATATTGAATTTTCTGCTTGAAATCGTTGTTCTGGTAAAAATATGTCGATACTTCTTGCTCATTGAAGCCTGAGAAATCATAATCCTGCCTGAGAAACGGCTTGTTGTGTGCAATAACAGGTGCAGTTATTGCCGTTAGCAAAAGCATAAAAACCATGATAAGCCCAAAAACTGCAAGTTTGTTTTTCTTGAATTGACGCCATACTATGCTCCAGTAACTCTGAGCAGCAAAATCCTTTAGATTACGATTATTACTAATCTGGAAATATTTTCGAGTTAATGCACATTTTTCACCCAAAAACATAAAAATACATGCGCTGAGATTGAGAATTAATATCGCTGCTAATGTAATCGTTGTTAACTCTGGCAGGTCAATAAAATATAACATAGCTGAGATTATAATTGCCCAGATGAATGCTAACCCAGCTAATACGATTTTTTTCATTGTTTTTTGATGTTTTCCCAAATTGAAATAATATCAGCAAAAAATTTACACAACATTATCCTTATTGTTTTTAGATACATAATGTATAAAAACTAAAAATATTCAACAGGTAAACCTGTTTTTCTTTGACAACACTGGCACTAGGAGCAAACTTTTTGCTTTTTTTTACATCATCTACAATAGGACTCAAGCGTAACCTGCCCTATTGACTGTGGCGTAAAGTAAAGCATGCTTGTATGCCCTATTGACAGTATTATAAACTTAAACCAGCAAGACTGGACAGGAGATAAAAATGCAAAATCTCAGAAGAATAACATTATTCATAATAATATTTATAAGTCTAAGCCAGCTAATGTCTTATAACGTTACAGATGTTGCTGAAAATGGAAAAAATTATCAAGTTGATACAGAAAAAACAAAAAATACAGATAATTCCATAAAGTTTAAGTCAGAAACTACCACAATTTCTGGAAAAATACTTCGTGCAACCCTTGAAAACGGGCTTGAAGTGATAATTCAGGAATTGGCGGATACAGACGTTGTTGCAGCAAGGGCGTATGTGAAAGTCGGCGGAATTTACGAGGGTAAGAATCTCGGTCATGGCATCTCACATTATTGCGAACATTTGGTTTCAGGCGGAACGACTGCGAAGCGTTCTGAGAAAGAGAGTGCGGAGCTTGTGCGTTCTATCGGTGGAAACAGCAACGCTTACACCACATATAATCATACCTGCTATCATATTACAACTATGAACAATTATGCTGAGACTGCAATAGACCTTCTCGGTGATTGGCTTTCGGGCTGTTTAATCGAGGAATCGGAATTCAATCGTGAAAAGGGTGTGATTATTCGTGAGGTTGATAAAGGTGAAACCGAACCGAGTAGGATTTTTAGCAAGTTTACATTTTCGAAGCTTTTTACCAACACTCCCATGAGTGTCCCTGTTATCGGGTATCCGTCGCTTGTAAAGAAGGTTACACATGAGCAGATGAAGGATTTTTACACAAAATTTTACTGCCCTAACAACACTGTTTTGTCAATTGCAGGCGGTATCGATGCAAATGAAACACTTGAGCAAATTGTGAAATATTGGGCAAAATGGGAGCGTAAACCTCTGGAATTTCCATCAATTCCTGAAGTTAAGGGACAAAGTGTGAGTAAACAGGCTTGTCTTGCTTCGGATTTATTAAAGGGAAACACAGCACAATTAAGGATTTCGTATCATACTGTGCCGATGCAGAATTCTGACATGTTTCCGCTTGATGTTCTTTCGGAAATTCTTACAGGCAGCGAAAATTCTCCACTGCAAAAGATTCTCAAAAATGATAAACACATCGTCAATTCTGTAAATTCATATTCGTGGACTCCGGGTTTTGGTTTTGGACAATTTACAATCAGTGCTGACACTACGTATGACAAGCTTGCAGAGGTTAAAAATATAATCCTAAATGAGATTGAAATTCTGAAAGATGTCAAAATTCAAGAACAAGATATTATAAAGGCAAAAAAACGTATTCGCGGAGATTATATTAACGAGCTTCAGGGAGCAGAGGCTCATGCAAAATCGAATGCATCGAATCTTATTCTTAATTTGTCATCGGATTATGATGAAAAGTATTTAGCACGAATTGACAATGTAACAGCAGATGAAATTATGCTAGTTGTGAAGAAATATCTTGGGAAAAATCAGAATAACACATTTGCATTCTATTCAAAGGACGCTGCTGCCCTTGACAAAGACGGCAATCCATTCGAAATCATTGAAATAAAAGATATCGAGGATGCAAAGCCCAGCAAAACGTTTGAATTCTTCACTCTTGACAACGGTATGCGGTTTATTCTCAAGAAAACTCCTGGAACAAAAAGTGCAGCAATTGCAGCATTTGGAAATGGTGGGTTGAGATATGAAACCGAGGAGAACAACGGAATTTTCAGAATTATGTCTATGCTGATGAAAAAAGGATCAATAAAATTTTCAGCTGACAAAATTTCTGAGATTTTTAGCGATATTGGAGGAAAAATAACCTGTTCGTCAGGAAACAATACGCTGAGTGTACAGGCAAATCTCGTAACTGGCGGAAAAAACTTGGAGAATGCACTTTCGGTTATCAATGATGTTTTGCGAAATCCAAAATTCGAAGAAAAAGAGTTTGAGCAGACAAAAAAGACTCTGAATTATGCGATTCAACGCAGGGATGAGGACTGGCAGGACGAGGCAATCTGGCTGATGCGAAAGCAATTTTTCGGCAAACATCCATATTCGATGTATGTCAACGGAAGTGAGAAAAGCTTAAGCAAGATAACGCTTGAGCAAGTAAAAAGCTTACATGCAGAATATGTAACATCAAATAACCTTGTGTTCTCAATTGTTGGTGATTTTGATCTAAGCATTGCAATGCGGATTATACGTGGAATCTTTGGTGACTGGGAAAAACCTTCGACAAAAATCGGTGTTGAACAAAAATTCGTACTACGTGAAAAAACTGAACAATTTTCCGAAAAAAGCAAGAAAAAGCAAACAACAATCTGCATCGGATACAATGCTCCTAAATTGACCAACAGACAGGATGTACTGAAGATGAGACTGCTTGATGCCGTAATTTCAGGGATTTATCTGCCGTCGGGATGGCTTCATGAAGCACTTCGCGGTGGTGATCAAAAATATGTATATTACATCCATGCCATGGGTTTTTACGGACAGGATGCAGGAATGTTCTATGTTTTGACGCAATGCAACCCGGAAGACAAGGTGAAAGTTCTGGAGATTATCCGCAAGCAAATGCAGAGAACCTGGACTGAAAAGATTGACGAAAAAGTGCTTGAGACTGCAAAAAGGATTTATTTCACGAACCAGGCGATATCACAAGAGTCGAACGAGGACAAAGCAGTTGAATATACTCTCGATGAACTTTACGGTCTGGGCTGGAATAATGAAAAAGAAGACAGTGATATTGTCGATAAAATTACGGTCGAAGATTTGATGGCAGTTGCTGAAAAATACCTGAAAAACAACGAATTGCTCATCGCAATCGAACCTTAATGACATAATTCATCTTGAAAACGTATTAATATGTTGAAATTTATCCGATAATTGTTTTAATAATGCGATTACAAAAAGGAGACCCAATGTTCAAGGAACACAACATTGATGAAATAATCGAGAAATGCAACGGGAAATTCAAGGCGACTGTATTAATTCAGAAACGCTTGAAGGGGCTTTCCGCAGGTGATCACAAAACGCATCTTGCTCAAAATAGAGATTATACGCTCCTTGAGACGGTTCTTGAGGAAATTCTCGAAGATAATATCAAAATTGAATTCGCAGATGTCTCTGATAAGAAGACATCTGAAGAAGAAGACTAGATTCTGTAATGTCGAAAATTCAAAGCAATTTTATTTCTGTTTACCCATTTTCCACAGAATCCAAAGGTCCTGTAAAATTTCTTTTATTACGCAGAAAATCAGGCTTGGAGCTTGGCGATACATGGCAATTCGTTCATGGAAAAATCGAGGAAAATGAAACAGCAGTTAATGCTGCTTTTCGAGAATTACACGAAGAAACCGGTTTCAGTCCAGACATCATCTACAAACTTGATCCTGAAGTTTTATATAATCCGCAAACAGATTGTATTGAGATTATTCCAGCATTTGCAGCGAAGATGCGGAGTTACAGCACGCCGATTCTTTCATATGAGCATAGTTTTTTCGAGTGGGTCTGCAGCGATGAAGCGTTATTGCGGGTTATTTGGGAAAATCAACACAGAAAAATCGCTGAAATTATGCAAATGTTAAAAGATGGTTTTCCGGGTGAAAAGTTTAGAATCATTCATCGTCCTGTTGCTGACAACCGAGAATAAACTCAATATTTACTTAAATTTTTGTAACTCGATACTCAAACCCTGAGTAAAATCACCTTTGACAATCTCAATGTTCGCAGCACTTGTTATCGGAATTACTGAAGGTTCAATGTAGAGTTTATATTTCGTAGAAGTGTTGACAACGCTGTCACCAAGCGACTTGAGCAGTTTTTTGTCAATCCCACCCTCCGAAACGAAAAACAACAAAATTACATTGCTGCTGTTTAGCTGTTGCAGTATGTCGGAACGTCCTCGTACAGTCAGCTCCTGAATCTCAAACTTCAGCGGGTCAACTACTGTGATAAAATTCTCAATGCACCATGCAGGTAAAACAATGTTAACCGGGATATTCGAGAGAGTTTTGGTTTTTACGTTCGTGTACTGAAAACCGAATGTTACCTCGCAAAATGCAATTCGATTGCTTAGCTCAGAATTTGAAAAAAACTGAATTGAAGGGTCATCTGTGCGATACTTAAAATATAGTTTCCTCGAATATTTTCGATTTTCTATACTTCGCCCTTTAATGTTTGCAAGTGAAATTTTCTCAAACTTGAAATGGTCTGGAATGTTATAAATTGATGGAGCTTTGATGAAAACGTTGTTGGGCTCGATATTTTCGATAAAAAGCTGATAATCTTTCGAATCGGGAATGTCATCAAATGCAGCAATTACATCTTCATTAAACACTTGAATCGTGCTGACCTGAGTTCTCGAAACCTGAAACTTAATTTCAGTAATATTTTTTAGACTAACTTTCAGTGCTTCGGAAATTTTACCAGCATCGGTTTCAAAGCTGATGTCCTTAATCGTTCGCGAAAAATTAATCTCAGATTTGTCAGCACTTGTCAATTGCTCAGCATCAATGTAAATAAACGCTGCTATTTCCTTCTGCTTCTGATCCACGCTGCTAATAGCTTCTTTAGGTCCAATAAAAGTTGCTTTCAATACTTTAATTGATTGGTCGGTTATTATCCATTCCGCTTTCAGGATTTTCGGAAGCTTTATAACTACAGGGATGTCGAATGTAACATCATCCGAAAGCTGCATATCAACGAGATACCATATCCCAATTGAAACGACTAAAATTATTATTATCGTCTGAATTTGTAACATAAACTTCTTAATTTTCATTTTATCCTCTCAATGCAGGGCAACCTTGGTATACTTTCTGGTTTTTACTCAAAGCATTTGCAATAGGACGTATGTTAATAAGCCCTATTGACAAAGATGCAAAGAAAAGCAGAAATGCAGCAAAACAGTATTGAAGCATTATGTATATTATATAAAATTATAAACTTTGTTTCGCAATATTAACGTTGAAAAGTTTAAATTTAACTTAGAAGGTGTCTTATGAATAAACTGACAATATTTGTTATCCCAATTATGATTATCTGCGCAGGTTTTATTGCAGATGCGCAAAATAGCAGCAGTGATTCTGCTGATGTCCCAGGCGAAAAGTTCGCTCTCAAATGGAAGTTTTCGAAAGATCAAAGCGTAAAATATGAGATTTCCGCGGAGACAAGCAGCAACATCGAAAACCAGGGCTCAACCATCACAGAGATGAAAAATATGACATCAAATGTTGCTCTGAAATGTGCTGAAGTGAAAGACAAACTTATGTCACTCGAAATGAAATACGACAGAATCAGGTTTAATCAATTTTCATCGCTCTTTCCCAACCCGATTCGGTTCGATAGCAACAAGAAAGAAGATATCACTCGAACAAAATACGACGTGGCTTTACTTCCATACGCAACAATCGTGAAAAAGGACAGAAGCTTTACATTTAATCTCAATGGTGCCGGCAAAGTTACTGACGTCAAAGGTTATGACACATTAATTAATGATATTTACAAAGAGTTGAATGACCCGATTTATGCGAAAACTAAGGAAAAGATTCTCGAAACTTTTTCAAACAAGGTAATGCAGACGACTCTGGATGCATTATTCGGGATTCTGCCTGAAACACCGATGTCAATTGGTATGAGCTGGGAAAAAGCATACACGACTAAGATTCTTTATGTCGGCGAAGTCAAAGTTACTTCAAAGTTTACGCTTGAAAAAGTTTATAAGGAAGAAGGTAAACTTTATGCGAGCATTAAGCTTGATTCCAAGGCAGAGACTGTCAAATCAGACGAAAAGGAATCTGAAATAATCGAGGGTTTCAAGGTTAAAGGCACTTTGAAAAATTCTCAGCTTAGCGGAACATTTGTATTTAACGTAACAGATGGCAACATCAACATATATGATGCGAATCAGAAGCTGAATTTTACGATAAATGTTACAAGCGAAGGTCGGAAATTGGAGACTGATAAAAGCGTAACCAACAAAATCTCGATGAAACTTATACCTGCTGTAAAAGCTCCTGAAAAAGAAAAAGCAGATGAAAAAAAAGAAGAAAACAAACCGGAATGAAATAACTGATTTATCAAATTTTCTGGGACAAAAGGATAATAAGTTGTAAAAGTAAAAAAACTAATAACCAAAATAAATCAAATCGAATAAAAAGAGGAAAACATGCATCGAATTTTATTGAATTTCAAACTTCCTTACTTCTTGAAAGCAGTATTCGGAGTATTTCCGTTGGGATTGGGTATTATTTTCGGGATAGTCGGGCTGGCATTTTTATTTTTCGGTCCAAAATGGATTATGAAGGAAGACGAACAAGCTGCGATGAAGAAAACTGCTGATAAAAAAGAAGAATATACATCCAAGCAGAAAATGTGGCTAAGATTTACTTTTTGGGTTGGAATTGTGTTTATTGTCATCGGTATTGGTTCGGTTGGTGTAACGTTACTTGACAACAGTGAACTTGAGAAAGCTGCAAACGAAAAGCATGCAATGGCAATCGGAAGCATCGATGAAAGTATTACCGACCCTTCAGTTCAACAGGCATACGACCTACTGGTGAATCAAGAAACATACGAATGGTTGAAAGACGCACCTTCATTTACTGGGTTCAGAAACGCATTGAGTGCTTCAACAGTGCTTCCAGATTGGGCTAGTCGCGATAAGGACAATTCATATAAGAATACATATTCAGTCAGGAAGTGCAGAGATTTCATGCAATATATGAAAACATCGGAAAAAGTTGATTATGATGAATTTAAGAATAAATTCGAGGATTTTAAGACGATTCCGAAGCATTTGCCGCTTAAAACGATTGAAGTACCTTCATATGGTGTGATGGTTATGCTGGGTTTTCTGGCAGCAATCTTAATCGGGTATGCGAGAGCCAAGCAATACGGCATTGACCCGAATATTATTATTGATCTTGGAATCGTTGTAATGATTGCTGCGATTGTTGGTGCACGTCTTTGGCATGTTATTGAGTTTTGGAGCGATCAAATTCATACTGTTGGAAAAACACTCTGGCAGGCAATGGGGAAAGCTGTCATGATTCAGCAGGGTGGGCTTGTATTTTATGGCGGTATGATACTTGCATTGCTTAGTGCTGCTGTATATCTCCGAGTAAAAAAGCAGTCTATTTTTCTGTATTTTGACTTCCTGGCGATAATTGTGCCACTTGGTCACGCGTTCGGCAGAACGGGATGTTTCCTCAACGGTTGCTGTTTTGGTAAAACTTGTGATGTACATCATTTTCTTGCTGTCGCGTTTCCTGATGGTTCACCTGCAACTGCAATGGTGCAGCCGGTTTATGCGACTCAGGCACTTGCGGTTGTTACAAACATAATAATTTTCATATTATTGACGATTTATTATGAAACTCTGGCGAAAAAACGAGGTGAGACATTTTTTATGTATTTCTTACTTTACGGCATAAGCAGATTTATCAGTCATTTGCTGCGCGGTGACGTACCTCAATATGATTGGTTCTTTGGATTATCGAGTTCTCAGTTTTTGTCGGTAATTCTTTTCGTGATTGGTCTTGCAGGTGTAATTTTCTTCAGATTTTTCCGGGAAAAAGATAAAGCTCCACATTTAGCGGGGATCGGCAATGTAAGTCCATTCCGGAAAGTGAAACTATCTGAACTTTCAAAATGATAATATTTTCAGTAAATCCCTTCAAAATATGAGGGGATTTTTTTTTGCACTCATAAATGCAGGTAAATATTGTTAATTAAAACAATCGAATTCAAAAAGAATTGACCCCATTAAAGTCAATCTATACAATATTTATACTGCAGATATTTATATATGGAGCATAAAATGGCTGATAATGAAAAATTACCTCGCCCATTATTTGGACAGATAGCAATCATGGCTGAATTCTGTACCCAACAACAGGTTGATGAATGCTTGAAAATTCAGAACAAAGGAAGAAGAGCAGGTACACATTTTTATCTCGGTACTATACTAATTAATAAGGGTTTTTTATCCCTTGAGCATGCATTGAAGATTTTGAAGTATCAGAAAGTGCAGATAGTTCAGGATTCCTCAAACAACAACAGATACAATATTCACAGTTATTCGAAAAAGAAAAAATATCGCTCACCTGAATCTTCAGAATTATTGACTATTCCCAAAGTTATCAGCTCGATTACTGTTCGCGGTGATATGGGGCTTAAGAAAATTACTCATGAATCTTCCAGTATGCCAGTTGTACCGGGTTCTTTGTTCGATATTGAAAATCTGACATATGAAATGGAACTCGGTGGAACTTCAGTGGATATAACTTCGCTGAACCTCTCAGCATATCCTTTCGGGCAAGCAAGGGATGCGATTTCTTTTGATGATATTCAAGCACAATCCGATGAACCTGTGATGATAGACCCGTTCCAGGGGGATGATTTCGATCAGGATCCATTCGGGCAAAATATTTCAGAATTTTCTCAAGATGCTGATTTCGCCCTTGCTGAACCAATTCCCGCTGCTTCCGATCCTTTCACATCACCAGACGATCCCTTCGCCTCAGCCGTTGACATGTTCGGTGATATTTCCGAAACCGATGATGAGCATACTGAAGTGCAGACGAAATTTCCGGCACAGCTTAATTCATCGTTGTATGTTGCAGGTAGTGAAGGTGTTCAAGCAAGGCAAGATGATGATGAATGGGCTGATTGGGGTGATTCAGGCGAATCGATTAATAAAACTGTTCCTGAAGATAGTAAAAGAATAGACAGAACCCTTGATGGACCGGTAATGGCTGAGCTGACAATAGAAGAAAAAGCTTCAATGCCAGAAGATTTTGACCTCGTAGATGGCGCAACCATGATGGATTCCGATGCAGGTGTTGAAATGGGAAAACACCTTCGAGAATTAATACAAAATGAAAACATTGACCTCTCTGCTAGTCCTGATGCAACTACGTTTGAAGAAGCTGCTTCAATTATGGATAGTAATGGTAGAGACCAGATTCCACATATTGGCGATAAAGTTACTAAGACCTTCGAAGAAGCATTGGCAGAATTTGATACTTCCGCTTCTGCATTTGACACGTTCGACATGTCAGGTTTTTCGGATGAATCAACAAATCAAATTTCTGATCCGTTTGCTGAATCTGTGAATGAACAAATATCTGACTCATTTAATGAAGAAATTACTGATGATGTTTTTGATGAAGCGATGAATGATGAGCTTGCTGATATTGGTTTCGATGAAGGTTTCGAAGATGTATTTGGTGACTCAGAACCATGGGATGAATCAGAAATTCCTGATGATGAAGCGATAACGGAAGATGCTGATTCAACGATTTCAGATCAATGGGATGTGCCGGATATAAAAGAACAAGATGACAGTCTTAGTCATATTTATGATGACGAATCGGCAAGTGATATTGCGGGTGCAGTATTCTGGGATTCGACCAAGCAGGATGAGTTTACTGAAGAAGAAATCGCTGAAGATTTCATCGGGATGGATGAAATTGAAAAAATCACAAAACATATTCAGCTTGAAGCGATAGCTGAGAATGAAAAAGGTATTAATACTTTGGATTTGTTTACTCCCGATGGTGATCTGCAAGAAACGGTCAGGAAAGAATTGTTGAAAGATGAGTATCCTACTCATTTAAGGGAAGGCATTGGTGGCGACGTAGAAGAACCAGACAAACTCTTGCCTATTTTGGACGAACTGGGTGAAGAGAATATTGCTGAATTTGTTGAAATTACTTTTGAAGAAGAATCTGCTGTTGGTGAGCTTTCCGGCGATGTTGCATTTACCGATGGTGCATTGTCCGGAGATATCGCATCTTCTGCCGGTGGTCTTGAGGGTGAAATTTTAGACGTTGCCACAAAACCTGGACAAGCAGGTGACGTAATTGACATACAGATAAAGAGAAGAAGGAAAAAGGATTTCGATTATGTTGACGGATTATCCCTTGATGAAATAACGACTCTGGCACAGGAAAAGGGAGTGCATGAAGTTATTGAGGAACAAACTGATGTTGATATAAAACATGTCAAGGAAGAACATACTGATCTCGATATCAAGCGTTCATCAGGCTGGCGTTCGTTATTTTACGGTCGAAAATCGGGTGATTCAAAAGCGAAAATAAATGTAGTGTTTCTAATCAGCTTTTTACTCGGCTTAACAATTATTGCCAGCGCGCTATCTTTGCTTGGAGATTTTATTCAGCGTGATGGTGAATTCATCAATAAATATGTCGGGTATTTTAACGATGATGTCGAAATCGAGAAAACAACAAAAGACCCCATAGTCTGGAGCGAGCTTGAAAATGCAAGGAAACTTGCTGTGAATCTCGAATTTGACAAATCAATCACCATGTTAAACATGCTTGAGAACAAATATCCAGCATACAAGGCAATTTTTCAATTTGAGAGAGCCGATATTTTCACAAAGCAAACCCAGATTGAGAAAACTCTGATTGATGAATATAATATTGCGGTCAGCAGAAGCGAAGACGTAATCAGCATCCGTGAAGCGTTGACGAATGTGATGGGTTTCATTGCTAAATATTCCCAAAGCCCCTACATCAACATTATGAAAGCGGAAGATTACGTCAAGAATGCGCAGGACGAAATAAAAATCATAGAAAAAGAGCTCCTCAATGCACTAATACCCAAAGAAAGCAAATTAATCAATATGCTTAGAGGCATCGCAGCATGGAATCCTTCAGATTTACTAAAAAACAATGTCATATACGAAAGAGAAATCCAAAAACACACAGTTACTGTGAAAGAAATTAAGAAAGCACTTTTATATTGGAAAGAAAAGAGTCCAGAAGTTTACACACAGGTTAACATAAGATCGGTGGTGATTTTCGATTTCTTCGATAAAGAGCTTCGTTTGTGCGATTTGCTGATAAAAGAAGCGGAAAACAAAGATATTGAAATCAACAGCATTTGGATTGCAATTGACGAAGTAAAGGAAATTGAGAAATCTGTGAGGAAATTTGAGGAATTCGCATCAGTACTGAAAACAGAATGGATTTTGCTCAAGAAACAGGAAATCAATGACGAATACGTCGATAAGGTCTACGATAACCTTGTTAAATTGTTCGAACAAGTGAAGAGCATGTCAGATACACCCACAATGTCAGAATATATAACTAAAACAGAACTTTATAATAATTTAATCATTAAGATTGAGGATGCAAAAATTCTGAATCTATCCGAGAAAACTAGAAAAGCAATTGATGATATGCAAGCGGATGTTGAAATTCGGCAGAAGGAGTTGTTGAAATACGGAAATTATGCAAAATGGCGTAAAATGGCATTGCAATTAATGGTGGAAAAGAAATATGATGCAGCACTTGAATATTTTGAAAAAATTTATCCGTTCGAGGAGGATGAAAATCCCAAGGAAATTAACGTTGAATACAATAAATGTCAGTTTCTCATCACTAAAATTAAAGCACCTGAGGTTTTTCAGAAAGCTCTTGAATATACTGCGAATTTTAGCGAGTACAGCTATGAGCAGCTCATGAATGTGTGGAAAGAATCAATGACCCTTTATTCCAAGCTTTTCGAGCTTCTTTATGATGAATTTGGAATGTTGGTTGAATATGTTTATGACGATAACTCGATGAGTGGTTTCGAGTATGTTAATGACTGCATTGAGAACAATTTAATAAGCAGAACGCTTTATTTTCTGTGGCTTGCACAGTTTGAATACGAAACCGGTCATAAAGATCGGAATGTCAAGATATTTACATCTGCTGGTGAAAACTATAAGAAAGCACTGCCTTATTTTATCAGTCATGCAGAAGATTATACTCAGCAGGTTGAAGATATTCAAAATCTGATTGTCAAATGCGAGTTCGAACCCTTGAAGCTTGAATCGGTATTGCTTCGAGAGCAGGCAGCTGAATTGCTTGAGTTGAATGTGCGCGATAAGGCTGAGGAAGCGTTACGACTTGTTGAAAAAAGCGATGAGCTTTGGAATGATGCACTTGTAATTGAACAGAATAACGATTTGAATGATTTTTATGACCGCGATTTGAAAGAGCTTTCGATAATTGCGAAATTTATTTTGAAGATTACACGTGAAATTCGCGGGCATCTTTATCATGAGGCACTCCTGAAAGCACAGGAGTTTGAGAAGAACGGCGAATTTGACAAAGCACTGGAAACACTGGATGAAGCGAAGATTTATACATCCGATTTCAGATGGATCAACAAATACAATGTCAAGCTCAAGGTTAAAATACTCATGCAGGATGCTAAAGCGATGATTTCAGAGGATTACGCGAATTATAAGCCAGCTTTGGTGAAACTTGATGCAGCAGCTAAACTCGAACCGATGAATTATGAGATAATTATTCTAAAAAACAAATATACGTATTATGCTGAAATGAAGAAAATTAGAAAAAATAATGCTAGTAAAATGGCTATGATTAAAGGTGGCAACGCAATTCTTAGCAGCGAAGATGAAGTTAAAATCGCTGACTTCTATATTGATACGCACGAAGTTACTAATGAAGAATATGCAAAATTTATCGAGTTTATAGAAAGTATTGAAAATGATGACAGCATGTTCAGACACCCTAAGCAACCTACGGATATTCAGGGTTTGACAGGCATCGGGATACGCTCACATATTCCCAAATGCTGGGGATTTCCCGGATATAATGACCCGAAACAACCCGTTGTGGGAGTAACGTTCTGGGATGCATACGCGTTTGCAAAGTGGGCAGGTAAAAGACTGCCCACAGCGACTGAGTGGGAATATACAGCATCTGGTAAAGAACGAAGGATATATCCTTGGGGAAATGATGTTGAAATTGCACGACTATTCTGCAAAGAGCTTTCAAAACAGATGAATAGGTCGTATCCGATGCTGGTCGATTCTTTAACAGAAGGTGCTGTTCCCGGTACCCAGATATTCCACCTCGCTGGCAATGTACGAGAATGGACTGCACCCTCTGACGAAGAATCAACCGAATCCGCCGTCAAAGGCGGCTCTTTCCGAACGCTTATGTCTATTATAACTAACGGATATTACGAAATGCTTGAACTATCAAGATGGGATGATGAAACCGGATTCAGATGTGCTATGGACAAAGATGCGAAATAAGATTAATGCACTCCCAATAAAACAATCGACGCTTTGCCTTGGACATACAATATAATCCGAAAAAAATGGTAAAAATTACCCAATATCAACGGAGGAAGCATGATTAATGCATTAGAAATATTGCATGAACTGAATTTTGAAAGACTATCAGGATGTATTGGTGAGCATAATGCTGCCAAGATAATAATGCGGGAACTTAATAATCTTGGATTCAAACCTGTGTTCGAGGATTTTTTGATTGAAGGATTTGAAACAGGTACAGCAAAGATTGTATCTGAACAAAAAACAGTTTTTGATGCACATCCTTTTGGGCTTAATAAAGATATTTCAATCGAT
>CAYZQB010000031.1:19151-23579 GCA_964480395.1 uncultured Planctomycetia bacterium | reverse complement strand
TTAAACATTAGTGAAACTTCGTGTTCTTAGTGGCAAAAAATTAATTATCTAGTCGGCGAGGGGTGAGTCTGCTTCGTCCTTTGGTACCTCAGGCGTAAAGTCGGTTATATCGGGGATAAACGTCTTAATCGTGTAGCGTTTCGTGCCGATGATATATTTCACCCACCGGTACATGTCCGAAGTTGTAACGCGCTTACCCGGCACATCTCCGCGACTGGCAAGCTCTTTCTCAATGTCATCCTTCAAATCCGAAAAGGACGCATCAACACGTGCGGGAATCTTCTCCGTTACAAACAGAATGTGCCAGCCGTGGTCGGTTTTCACCGGCTGCGAAATTCGCCCGACCTTCAGCGCAAATGCAGCATCCTCAAACTCCTTGCTGAAAGTTCCAAGCGGTACAAATCCAATCAACCCTCCGCGCAACCGACTCTTTTTATGCCGTGAAAATTTCCGCGCGACACTCTCGAAAGTTCCTTCCTTCTTGATGCGCACACGGATGATTTCAGCACGAACGTTAATCGCTTCCTTCTCGTTGAGGCACAAAATGTGGTAGAGCTTGATTCTGTCAACTTTGTAATCTTGCAGCATGATTAAACGCTCGATTTGCATCGCCTCCACGGTTAGCCGACGTATAACCTTCGTGAAATCGACTTCATCATTGTATCCAAGCTTGTACCAGAGTTTGCCGCGATTCTTTGCATCATCGTCAGAAAATTCCACGTCAATCTTCTTATTCGGATCAGTCTGTGTTACGAGATATTTCATGACGTTCGTTACCGCTTCATCAACTGTTTCATCCTTGAATTTCATTTTTTCAAAGTCTGCTTCACGCCGTGCAAGCTGAAATATCAGTATTTCAGAAACAACCTGTCTTGCCCATTCCGGCTTGCTTTCAAAGGTATGCAGGAAAAATTCACCCGCGGAAATCTCGATATTGTTGACGTGACCGATACTTGGCAGGCGGTCGAGATGTGCAGGATAATAAAGTTTCAATTCGCAGCGTTTCTGCCGCATCATGTTTTCAAGCCAGTCAAAGCTGTCCTGGTTGGTGATTCGCAGTCCGGGGATATGCTCCTTGTAAACGCGCTGCAGTTCCGTTTCAATTTCCCCCCGAAGCTCAGTGTATGTTGCGTCTTTTTTGCCTTTGCTAATCTTATCGATGCGGATAATCTGGAATCCGTAAACCGTCTGGATTGGCTCGCTGATGTCGCCCGGCTTATGCGTGAAAAGATATTCCTCGATTTTAGATTGCCCGGTTGTTCCCTGCAAAATCATCCCGACTTTACCATTTTGCTTGATGGTGCGATGATCCTTGCTGAACTTATCCACCGCATTCTCCCACGTTATTTTGCCTTGCTTGATTCTGTCGGCGATACCTTTTGCTCGTCCAATCGGGTCGGGATTAAGCGCATCTTTCTTGTCGGAAAGCACGATGTGAGAATATTCCGCTTTGTTCGTGCGGAAATAAAGCAGGAAAATCAGGTGTTCCAGCAACAGCATGCGTTCGGTGTACTTGCGCCAGCGTTTTCGGTACGCTTTTTCGGTCTCAAAACCCTGGTCTTTCCAAACCTGCTTGAAACTTTTGCCCTCTTTTTGCGCTCGTGAAGTCAGCAGATTAAATATTCGGCTGTTGGCATCATTGACATATTTCTCGCTGAATTTTATGCCCTCACGCTCAGCTTCGATTTGCCCCACCTTAGCTACGAAAATCTCCTTCACATACATCTCAAACCACTCGCGATGCCGTTGAAACATCCTGTCTGTGTACTCAACAGCGCGGACAATTTCGCCGTTTATCTTCGCAATTACGGGATTAGCATCCGCAACCGTATTTTTCTCGGTATTATTTTCAGTTTTATTCTCAGCTGACTCATCTGCTTGATAAAACTCGGTCATCCCAGGCAGAGGCGGGAATTCATAATAATTCGAAGGATTAAACGGCATCGATATCCGGTCGGTCATCATCGTGTAAAGAATATCGTTGTTGGTATAATCCTTGGCATTAAGCATATCAGCGTACTCATTGCTGTTTCTAAGCGAGGTATTGTCAACGGTAGTCGGGTCATGTGGTTTGAGGTTATCAACCGTAACAGCCGGTGCGCTCGTACACGCTGCAAACGCCAGCACAAACATGATAAGCGCGATTCTCGCAAGCATAACAAAAATCCTCGATAAAATTTTATTGATGTTTCGATTGTTATATTGAATATAATTGATTTGCTTTGTAGTTGTCATATTAAGTACAACATAATACGAATTTTAACGTATTGATATGCATAACATCAGAAATATTTTTCAAAAACACCAAATTTTACATACGGAGACAAAATGCGCAATTTTATGAAACTTTTTATATTCGCTATCACCGCATTGCTTTTGACAAACGTTCTTGCAGGTGAAATGACCGATGATGAGTTTGATGCACAAAAGAAACGCATGATTAAACTTGCCGATGAATTGGTGCCTATCGCCGAGAAACTGCGTGGCAAAAAATTCAAATTCTCAATCGACAAAGGAGTTTACACCCGCGATATGATTGCCGATTACCTAATCGGGTCGTTCGAGGATGAGCAGCTTGAGGAGATTCAGAAATTTACACAGATTTTGTGGAAACTCGGATTGTGCGAGAAGGATGCGGATATTGCCAAGGCGTTTAAGCAGCTTTACGTCGAAAATGTCGGCGGTTTCTATGACCCGCGGATGCAAGAGCTGAACATCGTGAAAAGTTCCGGCAATCCGACACAATTCGACAAAATCGCAATGGTGCATGAGCTGACTCACGCAATCGACGACCAATACTACGACCTGCTCAATGGTGTTGACCGAGAGAATCTGGATACAGACCAACAACTTGCGTATATGGCATTAATCGAAGGCACAACCGGCTGCGTCCAATGGGATTACACAATCAACAGACCTTCGTACAATATTCCAATGATTAAGGGGATGATTATCCGGATGCCAAGTGGAAATGATCTTGGTGCGGTTGGCAGGAAAGTGCCGGAACTGCTTGCCCGACAGATTCTTTGGCCCTACACGATTGGATTGAATCTGGCGTTTGAGGCACGGAATCGGGCGAATGGCTCGTTCGAGCTGCTGGACAAAATGTTCGACGACCTGCCGGCATCAACGGAGCAGGTGCTGCATCCTGAGAAATATTTTGATGAACCGAGAGATAATCCTGTGATTTTAACCTTTGACGAGGACTTTGAGAAGTTTTGGGGTGACGGCTGGGAGAAGATTGACGACGATTCACTGGGTGAGTTCCAAATTTGGGCATATTTTCTCGAGGTTTTGAAAGGTTCTGAAAATATTAAGACGCTGGCGAAAGATGCAGCAGCGGGATGGGACGGCGACAAAATGTTTTTCGTCCGCAACGAGAAGCTCGATAAACTTTCATTTGTCTGGCGTTTGGAGTTTGATACAGTGGAGGATGCCAAGGAATTTTCTGCGCTGTATGAGAAAGTTCTGCTAAAAAAATACCAAGGTGAGAAAGAAAAAGGATTCGTTACTGGGATTGAAACCGAGGAAAAAGCGGTTCTGATTTTTGAAAGTGTGCCTGAAGAAAAAGCGGATGAAATCAAGAAGAAATCATGGTCAGCAAAGATAACGGACTGGAAAAAGCCCGAAAAAGGGAGTGCGCTGAGATATTCCGACAAATACACACCGCCAACAAAGGAAATCGAGAGCGAGAACTGGAACAATGGAGTTTACACAGAAGACTGGATTGAAATGACGCTGCCGCGCGAAGGATTCAAGGTTGTTTATGACCAGGATTTCACAATGTTCATGGCGCCGGAAGCTGCTGATTCATCCGAGTTCATCGTTACAAGAATGCTGCCGTTTAATCGTTCAAAATTTAACGAACTCGGAAAAAGCATCATCCGCACGCGAATAGACAAGGGTTTGACGGACATTAAGCTGCTTGAGGAGTCGGAGACGACGAACAACGGATATCGCTGGAATTATGCGATTGTGGGTGAGGATAAGAACGGGATTCTGCGGATTTCCATGACGATAATTTTCGAGGACACGGCACGCAAGAAGCTTTTCCAGATAACAGTGCACGGTAAGTTTGAAAATATGGGAACGGTAAGCGAAGACCTGAATTCAATCGTTGATACATTCAGGACTACACCAGCAAAGAAGATGCTGCAGACCATGCCGAAAGGTGCTGAAACGGATGATTAAACCAAAGATTATAAGCGTCATTGCCTGCGAAAACCTAATGAAATCAGCTGACGGGCGCATCTCGCTGCTAAATATTCTGCGTAAACATAAGACGGAATCACTGCCCGTAACCTTCAGCACGCTGTACGTGTACTTGCACCTTGGCTTTGGCGACGGTCGCATGAACCTGGGTATGAGAATCATTGACCCGACGGGTGAAGTCTATTACACAATGCCCGTGCCGTATGAGATATATTT
>CAYZQB010000031.1:12302-19141 GCA_964480395.1 uncultured Planctomycetia bacterium | reverse complement strand
CAGCCCCGCGGATTTCAACGAAATTGTGATAACGCTGCCGTCCATGACGTTCAAACGCGTTGGCACCTATATTCTGGAGTTCCTCGTGAATGACGAACTGCTCAGTGCCGACTATAACTTCGAATTATTTTAAATTCTCGACCCCGAATGATTCCGCACAGAAGTTGTCGGTTTCACAGAGAAAATATCCTTTGTCATTCCCGTGAAAACGGGAATCCAGCGAATCCTTACCCCGTGTCATTGCGAGAATCCAACAGAAGTGCAAACGTTGAGACATGCATCCTTGCCTGTCAATGCAAGCGTTGTGGGTACACCAACATCTAAAATGTAGAAAAATCAATGCATAGAAAAATATTCATTTTTCTCTAATTTTCTTAAAACGTTATAAAACCAATAATATCAATCAGTTATGACGGATGCGTTTTAACTTTTTATTAAAAAATTCCATTTTTTTCTAGTTCTCCACTGAGAAACATTAGAAACAATGGAGTTTGATATGATTGACTTAAAACGTGCCAAGCTTGACAAAATAATCAATTGGGCGATTAATGTTCCTTTTCATCCTGCAGATGTCTCGAATCGGGCGATTGATGCTCTGTTCATGCAGTCATCGCAAGGAAATGATGCTGTAATGCGGTCTCTAAGCCACTTCGCATGGGAAATGTATCACGGTAATCAGCTGAAGTATCTTGTGCCAAACCCTGCGGAAACGGAAGCGGATTTCCAACGTCGACAGGGCAAAGGTTTCCTGAATTTAACACGATTGCTTGTGAATGTGCTGGCATCGCTTTACAAGAATGCACCAACCCGCAACATTGAGGCGTCGGAACGTCTGAGAAAGCGTGCTGAGCAGCTTTATGATGGCGCAAAGGTTGACAACGTGATGCTTACCGCTGATCGATACGCGAAACTCGCTGGTTCATGTGCAATTCGACCGGTTTTTTATCAAGGACAGATTTTGTATCACGTTTTTCCAGCGCATTCGTTTAGGGTGCAGACTATGCCGGAAAAGCCCTGGCAGCCATCAGTTCTTGCCACCTACCATGATCTCGACGACGGCAATGGCGGCGCAAAGGTACAAATTATAAGGGTTTGGACGGATCAGCACTTTCTACAGCTTGAAAACAAAAAGCCGACGAAATTTATCAAGCATGACATCGGGCGTCTGCCGTTTACGTTCGTGCGGGATTATAATCAGCCGACCGGCTTCTGGATTCAGCCTCAGGGAGCGGAAATCGCCTACCAGAACCGTAGAATCAACACCAAGTTGTCAGACCTTGCTTACACAGTGAAAATGCAGGGTTTCGGCGTGCTTGAGGTCGTAAATCCCGACCCATCGCAGGAAATTGTCATTGCACCAAACAGAGCGATACAATTTCGGGTGATGGACAACGAGCCCTACGGCATAAATTTCAAGCATCCTAATGCGCCGATTGCCGACATTATTGAAGATATCAAGTTTGACATCGAGCAGATGCTGCTAACGTACAGAATACCAGAATCAGCGATAACAGTGCATCTGAGCAAAGCATCGTCGGGAGTTGCAATTGTCGCTGCCCAAACACCTTTGCACGAGATTTTACAAGAGCGTGCGAACCTCTTCCGCATGTATGAAACGGATTTACTCGATTGTACACTACGAGTGCTTGCAAAGTCTGACAAATCAATGGAAGAACAAACACGACGTGAAATAAATGCAAGAAAATATAGTCTTCGTGTTGATTTTCCGAAGCCGGAGTTGAATTTATCGCATGCAGATAAACTTGCAGACTTGGAATTCAAGCTCAAACACAATCTTATCACACCCTGGAAGCTGATGTATCAGGAGAATCCTGACGGATTCGCGGATGAAAATGCAGCAATGGAGCAATACTTCAGCAATCTTAAGGCATTGAAGAGAACAGAGCCGCAGGAGTCAGAAAAATCAGCGGATAAACCAGAATAAATCGAATTTAAGGAGAAAGTAATGACAGATTCGGATTCAAACAAAAGTCAGGATAAACAAGCGTTCAGCGAGGAAACGCTCAATCAGGCAATTATATTGCTGACAAAAACAAGCGAAATCCTCGGTATCAAGCTAGATGCTGACTCGTTTTCGCTTGATGCTCTTCGCAACATCCCTGTCGAAGTCCAGAAAATCAAGGATGTGGGTGATATGGTTTCCAACGATCATGCAAAATTCAAGATTTTTGTCGCAGAAGCACTCAAAGAAAACATCAAATACCTTGATGATGCCTACATTTTGGCGGGAAAAGAACTTGCTGAGGTTGAAATATCGGGCGAATCAGACAAAAATATCAAGAAGATTGTTGAAAATCTGAAGGATAAACGCCCGTATCTTTTTCAAAACGAACAAGTTTCGGAAATAAATCTACCGGTTGATTTCATCTCAAGTGGTGACAATACTTCTGTGTTGGAAACATTGAGAACAAAGGCAATAAAATCGGGTTCGCCCCAGGATTTGCAGAAATACTGGTCTGTACGAAAGCAGATCAGATAAACATATGAATTAACTGAGTTTCAGGAGGAAACATGACATTTACAGGAAAAGCAACTTACGATGCGGGCAGTACGCTGCCAGAGTTGGCGGAAGACGTCTCAGAGCTTGTTGGAATCATCTCACCCTTTGATACACCTCTGCTTGCTGCGATAGGCAACGCGCCATATCCCGCCAAATCTACGCATCACGAATGGATTGAGGATGCACTGCTGCCAAATACCGACACAGTCGCATCAGGAACTTACGACCAGAATTCAACCACGATAACCGTCTCAAACCCATCATATTTCAGGGTTGGCGATTTGATTCAGGTTGAAAATGATGAGGAAGTCATGCAAGTAACCGCAGTAAATCCTTCAAACATTGAAGTTTCAAGGGGTTACGGCGCAACAGTCGCAGGTACTGCGCTGGCAGCATCGGTTACAATTGTCATCATCGGACATGCAGCGCTTGAGGGCGAGGATGCAACTGGAGCGCAATTCGAAAACCGTTTCCGCAAAAGCAATTACACCCAGATTTTCACTGAAACCGTGATGATTTCGGGTACTCAGAACGCTGTCAAGCTTCAGGGCATTGATGCAGAGTTCGATTATCAGCTTCAGAACCGCCTGCGCGAGCTTCTTCGGTCGCTTGAGCAGACTGTTATCAGCGGTTACAAGGCAGCGAGTGATCCTGAGGGCAGCGACACCGTGCGCAGAACAATGGGCGGGATTCTTGAGTACATTGCGGGTGGAAACGCAATTGTTTCGGATGCTTCAGCGGCAGCACTCACGGAAACCATGCTGAACAACCAGCTTAAAGCAATCTGGGAAAAAGGTGGTAATCCGAACGCAATCGTGGTCAACGGCTTCCAAAAGCGCAAAATATCAGCTTTTGCAGGAACTCGCTACTACGAGCCAGAAGACAAGACATTCCGCAATGTGATTGAGTACTACGAGTCAGATTTCGGTCTGCAGCGTGTGATTTTGTCGCGCTGGGTACCACAGGACAAGGTTCTTCTTCTCGACTTGAATAAAATTCGTGTGCTGCCGTTGCAAAATCGGTCATTCCACGTGAAACAGCTCTCAGAAGGCGGAGATTACCGCAAGACGCAGGTTATTGGCGAATACACACTCGAGATTTTCAACGCTGCTGACGGTGGACACGGATACATCAAGAATTGTGCAGTATCGTAAAAATTCGCATGAAATGCAGGATTTACAGGAGTTACACATGAAATTTCAAGCAAACGTCGAATCACTCACAGTTTTAGTTGCTGAAGACAGGTACTGCAGATTCATCAATGGATTGTACGAGACAGATGATGCTGATGAAATCAAGGCGTTGCAAAGGGCAAAGGGGGTTCAGCAAATTGAGAATAATTCTGAACCCTCTCAGAATACGATGAAAACAGTGATTGCAGCAAATAACAAGGATAGAACTATGCCGAAAAAACGACAGGCAAGAGTCAGCAAGTCAGGTAAATCGGTAAAACCAGGCAAATCGAGTAAATCGGGCAAGAAGAAAAGGAAATAACAGGAGCAATTCATGGAAACATACACAATTAAAACACCGGGCAGTCAGCAGAGTTCGAGTTGGAAGCTCAGCGGGTACAGCCGCGACAACACCGATGACGGCAAGCTATATTGCTCGATTTACAAAGATTTGCCGGATTACAAAGTTGAAATCTACAAATCAGCGAATATGGACGCGGGGAGTCTGGTTGCAAGCGGCGCAATATCAGCAGTTACAGGAGAAGTAACGCTTGGAGAAGAGAATTCGTCGGGCTTAAGCGGAAGCATGATGCTGGATTATCTTACCGACATTGAGTTTGAAATAATCGCCTTCTACGCCTGTTACGAGGATCTGCGGGGTTTCGAGAGGAATCTCGCTGATCTTCTTGATGAAAACGGATTAATCGACGGCAGTCCACGGTTTGAAACGTTTATTGAGCACAGCAAGAGAATTATCGATGCGCATCTGGCGGTACGGTTCTCGCGCAGCACGTTCAGCAATCCGCCTAGTCGAGAGCAGCTTTCAAGCCCTGATGTGCTTCGGGAACCCGCAATTTACGCGACTTTGTCCGCACT
The DNA here is from genome assembly GCA_964480395.1 of uncultured Planctomycetia bacterium. GTDB lineage: Bacteria > Planctomycetota > UBA8742 > SKZP01 > CAYZQB01 > CAYZQB01. The sequence continues at coordinate 14,572 of CAYZQB010000031.1, read as the reverse complement.
ATATTTTTATCTCAAGGCAGATTTCAACGATTCGAATTTCAAGCTTGCCCTGGATTATCAGAAGAAACTTGAGAATTGGCTGGCGACGAAGCCCGTAGTTTTCAGTCGTAACGGCGTGGAAATCGTGCTTGAAGCTGGTGCTGTTTACATTCGACGCGCATAACAATATTAAAACAAGGAGAAATAATGAGTCAAGAAACAATTATTGCCGAACTTATCGCAGCATTTGTCGCACTTTCAGGTCTTTTGGGATTTCTATTCAAATGGCTGGTAAATTCGCTATCGCAGAAGCTCGACCAGACAATAAGCTCAATTGACAAGCTTTCGGACAAAATGGAGCAGTTTGCGTTTGAACAACAAAAACTTCAGCGAGACATTCTAATGCTTGAACGGACTCGCGAACAGGAAATACAAAAATAACGAGGTGAGAAATGACATATGCAGATATGTTTGAAGCCGCTGGTAAGTTTGTCAAACTCGTGAATTCGTTGACAATGCTGGCGGAGCAGGACGAGGAATTTACAAACGCCGGCGGTGATAAGAAATTTACGTCAATTGATAAATTCCGCAGCGAGTTTGCAGCAAAATTAAACCAGAGTGTTGGTGAGCGTGAATCTCTTCAGATTCTGTCAACGCTGGATGGGATGCGCGATTACATCATTTCAGCACGGAATGTGGTGCTGGCGAATTTTGAAGCGTATCTGGCGGCGGTTTGGGCTCCTGAACTCGGTTTGAATTCGCTGAATGCTCATGAAATATTGCTTGCGATGCAGGCGAAGATGGCGGAAGATTCAGCGTCGGTGAAGGAGAATGCGGTGTCGGTTGGCACTGTAACAGCGGACACTGATAATGCGGGTGATGGCTCAGCGTTTGTGTTCGGGAAGTCGGAAATCGGCGGTGAAGTTGTCGATGATGAGCGGATTGTTACGCAGGATGCGAGATTGACTTGCAACCTGGATTCTGCGCATAACAATCGACAGAGCGGTAACGAGCAGTTCGTGCTGAACTCGGAGCATGGAAGCCCGACGGTGATCCCCGTGATTGCTGCAACAGACGGAGATACATCGGATGCATTTGTGCGGAATCGGCTGATGGACGGTGGTTTTGAGAGTTATAATGCCGGCTTTGAATACTGGGACGTGGTCAGCGGTGCATCGGTGTTTTCGCAGGAAACTTCGACTGTTTTCAGGGGTGATGCCTCACTGAAGATTGACGGTGACGGGATGACAGCTGCTGAGTTGAAGCAGGATTTGACACAGCTTAGCCCTGCTCTGAAATCTGCAGAATTTTACGTGCTGGCAGCGAATGTTTATGTGAGCAGCATCACGGCGGGGTCTGTAAAACTAAGGCTTGAAGGTGATTCGTACACCTCTGACGCGGAAATTGAGTTAAATTCAGGTACGGATACGGGTTCGTGGCTGAAAGCTGCGGATTTGGAGCTTTTGCCGAAGTCTATCCCGGATAATCTGGCATTCAAGATAGTGGTTTCATCGGACTTCAATGGTATTGTGTATTTGGATAACCTTGCCCTCGCTGAGCCAGCAAGTATCGAAGGTTTTGGTGTGCAAATCGCGATGTTCCAGGGAAATAAAGACTTTGTTTCGGGTAAGCTTCCGGATTTCTTTGATTTCAGCTTGACAAGCGATGATGCAGGAGTATTTCAGACGTTTTTCAGAGATTATTACAGCATCGTTATGCCGTCCGCCCAGTCGCCGACGATTAGCGATGATTATGCAAAATAAAAACAGGCAGAGATGCCTGTTCCACTTAAGGAAAAACAATGTGCAGGTACATGAACGAGGTTTTACAGGCAGTAAAATCAGCACTTACAGACGGGATGACTGGGCGGAAGATTGTGATTGCAGTATCTTCCGCTGATTTGGTGAATGCAGCTGAACGTGATGTTATAAGGCTGATTCCTGAAAAATGTAGAAAAATCAAGGCATATCCGGGTTATGACGTTTGCAGATATGAAATTACGATAAATCTGGAAGTTTTTGTCAGAAATCGACCGGATGCGATATCGTTGATATCTGATATTTCGTGCGAAGCAGCATATTTTGTGAATCAAATGTCCGTAAACATTGAAGAAGATGAGTTTATCGGCGTAAAAAGTTCGCGGTGTAAGGCTGTTGAGTTCCCAAAAGAGGATGCCTCGACAAAAAACAAAATCATCGGGAAAATTCATGCAATCATTGAAACCTTTGAAGAACAGGAGGATATCGCATGCTGACGCTTGTGTACGGTAGTTATGAGTTTGCTTTGACGCC
>CAYZQB010000031.1:0-12202 GCA_964480395.1 uncultured Planctomycetia bacterium | reverse complement strand
AGTCCGCGGATAATTGAAACATCAGTGTTTACGGATGATGAGGACATGCCGTTTGTGCGAAATGCACGATTTCAGGTGAAGATACTTGGTGAAAAGCTGACGGCGGTTGGGTATGTATTGGCGCATCGGCAGGACATTGAAATTTCAGAAGATATACGAAAGCAGATTACGAAGACGATAAAAGGTCAGTTTAAGGTTGATGCGGGGAGAAATGCTTCAGATTCATTAAATTCAGTTGTTCCAGCACTTTTACCTGGTATGAAACGAAAGGAGCTGACATACGAAACTGATGCTGATGATGTTGTGCTGACGTATCGAGTCGTTGATATAACTGAGTTCGAGGAGCTTCCCGCTGAAGTGCTTGATGGATACATCATTGAGAGCGAGGATTCATCGGATGAAGGGAATTTCAAGCTTCTGCAGGGAGTATTTTTTGGACCGGGTGCGAAAGTGCAGGCAAAAGCGTTGAAACCGATGACAGGTCTTGTTTCATACAGAATTTCCGAGAATCCGCAGGAGCAGAAGGTTGAATTCACTTATAAACAAAGGCTTCGCAGCGATGGACAGTCGGCACAAAAGAAAAGTCAACGCATCAGTTATCAGACCAAGCTAAGTTTCAAGGATTTTAAGATTTTGACGAAAGATGCGCAGGATTGCAGGCAGATACTTGGCAGCTCAGATTTTTTTGTCGTTCAGGAAGGATTTGCTATTGGTGAGAATTCGTATCCGTCGCCAGCAATGCCGGTTCAAGCGTCGGATGTTGTTGAGCGCAGCATTGTGTATGAGTTTCCGGAAGGTACGGGCAATAGCAGAATATACAAGACCAGGTGGAAATATGTGATGAAACCTTTGAAAGTGCCGTTTGAACAGGGATTCACTCAAAACTGAGGTAGAAAATGCAAGAGATAAACGTGAAATTGAATGGGATTTCGGTTGTTGCTTCAGAATTTACCGTTCAGCAGGGAGTCGCACCGGGTGTTGGTTTTGCATTGTTCGCGGATGAGAACGCTCCGGGAAACTTAGATTCTGCTTGTTTGACATTTGATGATGGCAGAAAAGTCGTTGGAATCAGCAATTTGTTGTTAACACGGTCAACAATCGTTGAATATTCCGGCGATAAACGGATGCGAAGGCTGGAACTTGCTGATAGACGTGAGCTTTGGAGAGACATTCGAATAACAGGAGCATTTAATCTAACTGAGCAGGATAATTCGACATACAAGTCTGAAACGCTTAATAATAACGTAGAGTATACACTGAAGGACTTGCTTGTACTTGCTTTGAGCAAAACAGAAGAGGTGATACCTTGCAATATTAGGAGTCTGGAAGATATTATACCGCAAAACATCAGGTGGGACAATGCATTGCTAACCGAGGTTTTGCGGGATTTACTCGCTCTGGGTGATGTTAATATCGAGATGCAGCATGATGGCAGTTTCCAGGTTGTTCAACGTTCAGCAAGCGGAAGCGTCGAATACAATCCTGATTTAATCGCGCTTGAAACGGAAAATATGTCAGAATCAGCTGAAATACCAAGTAAAATCAAGATTGTCGGTGGGAGAACCTGGCGAGAAGCAGAAATTACGGGAAGTTGGGAGCCGGTATGCTTGTCGGATGGCACAAATAACAAGGTTGCCGGTGGTGTTTACACACTTTCGCAGATTGCGTCGGATTGGCAGTTGTCGCTTGGTGAGATTCGTCAAAAATGTCTGCAGCGCGGTGGATTTGCCGATATTCCGGGTACGGACACCGAGAAACGTAAGCGTCGTCAGATTTTGCAGCGATGTGCGTATAAATGGTATCGGTGTCCGAGTATTTTTGCGCATCTGCCGTGGCTTGGACATTGTGCAGACGTCGATGCAGACGGTAAGCCGCTTCCGATCATTGTCAAACATACGTTTTTCCGGCTCAAAAATGAGGCAGCACCGGGTTTTGGGGACCCGTACGAAAATGTATCGACGCCGACGTTGAGTTCATTTGCGTTTGACGTTGACCACGAGAATGGAATCATCAAGTTTCGGGATGTACAGGGGACGCTTGCGCCGGTTACAGGTGATGTACACGATACACGACTTGACGGTAGGTCGCTGGCTGAGGGTGCTCAAATTCAAGCAACTGTGGCGTGGAAGATGCCGCCAAACAATGAATATGCAAGGTTTGAGTATGAAAATGATATTCCAGATGCAGTCGGTGGGATTTTTACACTCAGAAGAGATGATTTCAGACTTCGTCAGCGTGATATTGGAACATCGATAGTAAACTTGAATCTCAGTAAACTTGAAGGTTTGGCTGCGGAAATGATCGCAGAAATCGTACAGCGGTATAGAAATACACAGATTAAACGCATAAAGTATGCGGGATGCTATGTAATTTCAGCATCAGGTGCAGTTAAATCTGTTAAATATACTGCTTCTGCTGAACTTGGACTGACAACAGAGGTTGAAATCAAGAATATACCTGATTTGCCGGGTGATGTCATCCTTGATGATGTTGATTTCGCAAATTCCAGCGTGGATTCGACGGGCGAGGAGCGGAAACTTCAGCAGGTGAACGCGTACTCGGTTGGACCGGTCGTAATCAAGGCGGATGACAATGTTCTGGCTGAGTCGTTGTCGTTCGTGAAAGCTTCGGGAACGTCAGGCAACCTGCAGCTCAAAGAACTTGGGATGATGCGCAATCCATTCTTCTGGGATCGTGAGAATGAGATAGGCGGGTGGTTCACACTTTCTTTGGCAGCGGTGATAACTGGTACACAGCCATATTACATGGTCAAGGAAAGTGATGAAAATGGTGAAATCGCGAAAGGTTCGAAGGGTATTGACGTTACAAACCTTGAGGAATCAACGCTAAAGGACGACGACCTTGTGATTATCCTTGAAACGCATAACGGACATAAAGTCGCATTTCCGCTAAACAGAAAGCTTGTCTGTGACCATACGAACAAAGATGAGGACGCGGATAACATTTCGACAGAAGTTGCCGATGCTGAAGGCGAGAAAATCGGTGATTTTGATGATATTTTCTGGGTAAAACGTGATGCGCAGGATATTGCTAGATTGATGCTGAATATTGATACTGAAAGTCCGCAGGCATTTTATACCGGTTCAGGCGACAAAAATGGTGCAGTAGCACAGCTTGGCGGTGAAAAAGGTGTGTTAATCGCGCCGAAAGACTGCCAGCGACATGTAATTGGGAAGAATAAAGACCAGGAACCGGTAATTGAAGGGCATTTGACCACGGAAGTAAATTTTTATCAGGACAAAATCGGTGATGGACCAATCGATTTTATTCAGTCAATTCGGGTAATGGCGGATGACCCGATGGGGAAGTATTTTAAGGCGGACATGTGGTGGGATTATGACCAGAAAAAGTGGATACCGTGGTATCAGATGCTCTGGGAAAAAATTCCGCCCACGAAAACTCCGCCAACATTCCCACCGTTCACCCCTCCGCCAGGACCGCCAATACAAGTGCCTGTTGACGAGGGAACAATTATCGCGCCATGCGCTATAAACGCTTGTATTAATCCTGTTGTTGCAAAGGAGGACTCGAATATTCTGGGTTGCAACGATTTACCTTGGCGCGGTTTGTATCTTGGTGAGTACGGCGATGGATGCGAAGTTTTTGCTGGGATTTTCGTTCAGGGCGGTAACGGATTCTGCGCATTTGTCGTTCCGAAGGGCAAAGACGCAGCAATCGTTAGATTTGATGAGGGCGTCGAGGTTGAATTCAAGGAAACTGTCAAATTTGAGAAGACACTTGAGGTTGATGGTGGTGTAATCGGCGGAAACGCTTCTGATTCTTGGCTTAGGCGCGATGGGCAGAATTCACCGTCAGCAAACATAAATTGGGGCGGTTTTCAGATAACGAATGTGTGTCACATCCAGCAAAGAGATGATTGTCTGCACTATTTCGGCAACAACAACGATGTTTCGCTTGGATTTGATTCGATGTCCGATTGTCTGAAGGTAGAAGGCAAGGACATTTGCGCGGAGAAGAAGGTGCGAACCGGAGAGAATTTCAGTGTCGGCGAGTTGGATGGGCTTTCCGGGACAATGACTATGGACGATGGAGCGAATTATAAGGTTTCACTGACTTTCGCAGGGGGAATTCTCGTTGGACAGAACATTGAGGACACTTCAGGCACTGCGGAAGCAACTTTTGAATAAAGGAGAAAAAATGCGGATAAAATCAACATTGTTTCTATTTATACTGATTTTGCAGGGATTATTGATTTGTTCGGGGTGTCAGAACGCAGCAGCGGAGCGGCTTGCGGATGATTGTTGGCAATTCAGACAACAGCTTTTGCTTGAAAATGTGAACTTTAGCGGGAATGAAAAAGAATTGTTTCTCATCGAAGTCATGCAGGCAAAAGGATTTGACGAGGATGAAATAATCTGCGAGATTGAAAAACTGAGAGAATTAGCGAACAAGAAATAAGGAGGAGAAATGACTGAAGAACTGAAGAATTTTCTGCGTGAGCTTTTGTATGCTGCTCAGCCGGAGTTTGGAAAGCGATTTACGGCATTGCTGGAGCAGTACGTAAACGGCTGTGAGACCGAGACTGAGAAGCATTTGCTTGAGAACGTGATTCGAAATAAGGTCGATCGCGAAAGCAAGATGATTTTCTTTCGGATTCTGCGCCGACTGCTTGAAACACTGATTACTTAACAGGTTTCGATACTATTCTACAGCACAGGGATATTATTTTAATAAGTTGTCATTCTGAACAGAGTGCAGCGGAGCAAACGGAGTGAAGAATCCAGGATGGTCAACACAAGATAAGGATTTACAGAAATTCATTATTTCCAATGAAAACAAAGATTAAGGTTCAGAATTTATCATACAAAATTAATTTAAAAGAAATCCTCATTTTCCAATTCCTAGCCTGGATTCTTCGCTTCACTCAGAATGACAATTGAAAGTTAATTTTCTCGTTCAATCTGGACGGGATTTTTTTGTTTATCAACTGATTTATGTGGATTATCTGATGGTTTGTGTGGCTTGAATAACAAGGTTGTCAGGATGTTGTCAATTAATGCGAGTAAAAGGCAGAAGGCGAGTAGGATTTTACCAAGTAAGTTAATCAGCCAAGGGCAAAAATCGTTCTGCGCCTTGATATTGCTGCGTCCGTGCGGAACAATCGCTTTGTGGAAACTATCGGAAACTCCATCATGGCAGTCGGATTTCCCGCAGCATTCCTGTTTTTGCTCGTAATTCATGCCTTTGGTTTGGTGCGTTCCGTGGCAGTCCTTGCATTCAAGCGTGTCAACATCTTTGCCCTGACGAATGTTCGAAAGAGCGAATCTGCCGTGAAATTCACTGAAATATCCGCTGATAACATTGATTTTATCCGTGCTGAACCTGCCTGGGTCAATATGGCATTTCACACAAAGAAGAAGTGTGTTTTTGGGTAACGGCTTGTTGTGGTCGTGGCAGGTCAGGCAATTCGGAGCATTTTTACTTTTTTCGAGTAGTGCTGAATAATGTTTGGAAAAAGTATAATCGCTGAACTCATCATCATGGCAGTTGATACATTTGTTGATTTTTCCGTTGAATTCCTTTGTAAGCGATGTTTCATGCGGGTCATGGCAGTCGAGGCAGTTAGGTTTTTGCGCGGTTTTATCAACAGAATCAGAATTTTCCGAATCTTCCGAGTTTTTATGTGGTTTCACATCCTTATGAATCAGGTCATGCGTTTTGTCGTAATCCTTGTGGCAGTCAATGCAGGATGACAGAGCGGTCGGCAGATCATTTTCGTGGCGTTTATAGAGGGTGTGTTCCTTCAAGGTTTTATGGCAGTCAACACATGCGATGTTTTCGTGCCCGGCGCATGTTTTCAGGTTTTTTTGATGGTAATGACATTTAACGCAGTTTTTGTCCTGTTCGCCGTAAATCACAGGAATTTGCTGGCTTTCAAACGAATCTTGCGCATACTCAAATTCGGGAAGCTCATTATAATCGATAATTTCAATGGACGAATACACTGAAGAAGCGATTTGAGCAACAAAAAACAGCAGAAGTCCTATGGATATGAAGCTCAGCGTTTTTCTCAGGCGTACATTCATGTCAATCCACCTGCTTTGTAAACGGATTTTCAGGTTTTATATCATCGGTTTCTTGTTGTATCTTGGTTTCTGCGGATTTTTTTAACTTTTTCAACCGCAAAATCGTTATTAATGCAAAGCCGGCAAGCATTAGGATATACAGAACGAACACGGCAATCATGTACGGATATGATTGGTCAGATTGTGAAATGCTGCTGGAAATGTCAAAAAAAGCAAAATTATTCATCGTTTACTCGCGTTTAGATAATAATTACCATAAAATTTTACCAGTTGTTGATATAATTTGTAAGTGTTCATCTAATTATTCGATGTTATTATTGTGTAAAATAGTATTACCGCTGGGAGTCCATAGTGATAAAAAAACTTAGATACCATTTTATCCTGATAATCCTCATTTTATCGGGCACGACATTCGCTGACAATATTTTCATTAACGAAGAATTTCCCACAGAATACAAAGTTAAGCAGACAAATACCGGCGAAGTGCTAGAAATTCAGGGATTCCAACAGCACGGTTTCATCGGTGAACCGATGCTTCCGGAAAAGACAATCTTCGTTGCGCTTCCACCTGATGTCGATGAATCAACCGTAAAAACACAGATAAGCTGGTACAACTCGACGATTCTACCCGGCACATACAATATTATGCCTGCACCGCCTATCGCCTGCACCGACGGCATAAGCTGGGAGGGCAAAACCAACATCGTCAACGGCAGGGACATGGACATTTACGGTATGGACGAATTTTTTCCGAAAGAAATCGTCAGCATCGAAGGAATCTCACAGATGCGCAAGTGGAAATTCGCGCGAATTAAGATAACAGCAGCATTATATAATCCTGTAACTAAGCAAATTCAGCGTATAACTAGCGTTCAGTATAATGTGAGTTTTAGCAAAGATTCGGGCAATACGCCAAGCCCGAACGTTCTTGCAGATTCAAGCTTTGACAGCATTGCTGAAAGTACATTCATCAATTTTGCTGATGCGAAACTCGGTTATATTCCACCCCGACAAAACACAAAAAACCGTGCCGCATACAACAACAGAGTGAGCGAAACATACTGCATTGTAACGACTAATGATATCGTCAGCAACAGCACGAAACTAAGCGATTTCAAGGTACTCAAGGAAACTTTAGGATTCACGGTAAAAATTATCACTGAAACAGAATATGGTACCGATGTAGGTCAACAGCGTGCAATAAATATTCGTGAATGGCTCAAAAGCAACTACATCAACGAGAATATCACGTATGTTCTGCTAATCGGCAATCCTGACCCTGACCATCCGGGCAGCAGCGATTCCTACGGTGATGTCCCGATGCTGATGTGCTGGGCACGTCGGGGTTCGTCCTATGCAGATGTCCCTACGGACGTTTTTTACAGTGATTTAACAGGCAATTGGGACCTTGATGGCGATGGATATTATGGTGAATATAATGGTGACAGAGGTGTTGGTGGTGTTGACTTTGCTCCTGAAGTGTTTACAGGAAGAATTCCAGTTTACAGCAGCAATTTAAATGAGCTTGATGCGATTTTGCAGAAAACAATCGATTATCAATCGGTTTTGCTGCCGTTGCCTGCATGGAGGAAGAAGGTTTTGCTCGCAGCAGCATTTTCAAACTTCGCAAAGGAAGATAATAAAAACTGGGCAGAGACCGATAAAGCAACGCTTACAGAGAGTATGAAAGAGAATTTCTTTAATCCGAATGGATATACGGATTTTACGCTTTACGAGAAAGCTGGTTTGTGTCCATCGAATTATGCTTGTGATGAGTCGTTAAACCGTGATAACGTCTGCGATGAATGGAAAAACGGGTATGGGATTGTGAGTTTGAATGGTCATGGCAGCAGCAGTGGTATTTATCGCAAATATTGGAGCAAGGACAATGGTGATAGCATTCCGCAAGGTTCTGAGATGTCCTGGAGCACATTTTTTGATTCTGGTGTTGTAGGCAGATTGGATGACAGTATGCCGGCGATAACGATGAATTGCGCATGCACCAACGGTTATCCCGAAAGCTCGAATAATCTCGGATATAAAATGCTCACACAAGGTTCAATTGCAACTTTTACAGCATCGCGCGTATCGTGGTACTGGGTGGGCTGGGGTGGTCCAAGTAGAGGAACCAGCAACCAGAACGTTACGTATTATTTCAATTATAAACTTGCTGAGAAAATGTCGAATTCCGCTGGCTATGCTGCCGCCTGGATGCGCAATTACCTCGATAACGACGCAAATTACTATTGGATGAATAAGATGGACTTCAATGTTTATGGTGACCCTTCGATTTCACTTCTGGAAAATGTAAATAATATCAAACCGGTAGCAGAATCGGACAGCTTGCGAACGAAAGAGGAAGAACCTATTGACATTCAGCTTAGGGTATCGGATTTCTATGACGATGAATTGTATATCGTGATAACTCAGCAACCGGAACATGGGACGCTTATTGTTGACGGCTACGATGTTACATACACACCTGCGGACGATTTCACCGGGTGGGATTCTTTTAAGTATGTGGCGAATGATGGATTTCTTGACAGTGATGAAGCGACAATCAGTATTCTTGTAAATAATGTGCCGTTTGTGTCAGAATCAATCGAGACTTTAAATGAAGATTCAATCGAGCAGATTGAAATTATCTATGTTGAAGAAAATAATAATGAATTAACATTGATAATTCTAAGGCATCCTGTACATGGCGAGATTATCGGAACGCTTGATAACCTGAAATATGTCCCGCAGACGAACTTTTACGGAGTGGATTCATTCGATTTTAAAGTAAATGATGGATTGGAAGACAGTAATGTTGCGAAGGTTCAGCTCAATATTATGCCGGTGAATGATCCGCCTGTGCTGAAATCTTTTACCGTTGTGCTGAAAAATTGGAAAAAGCACATAATTCCGCTTGAGATTCAGGATGTTGACAGTGATGAGTTTGAGGTGAAGATTTTGGATATGCCGAGATACGGCACGCTCAGCATTGATGGTTTGAATCTTATTTACAAACCTGTGTATCGGCAAAAAGAGCAGGATTCGTTCAGGATAATTGTGTCAGATTTTACGGATGATACGGGTGTGGTTGAGGTTGCGGTGATAATGCGGAAGTTTGGCGGCGGGTGTACGATTGATGGAACAGGTGATTATTCGCTACTCTGGCTGTTTTTGCTGCTAAGCTCACTTATAATTGTCCGCATATACCGACGAAGATAAATTAATTAATACAGAATTTAGCCACTAAGAACACTAAGATTCACTAAGTTATTAAGGAACTTTTTGAGTTTTAATTATTTCATCAATTTTAGACATTTGAATATGGTACAACTTCATTTCAATGCATGAATTAATTAAATTTAATGTATTCATCCACTTAGATTCAACACTAGTTAAAGAACTGAATTTATTATAAATTGACTGTGAGTTTTTATAATTCTTTACTTCTGGACTCAATTCAATATTATTTGAGGATTCATCAATAAGCAATAGGAAATCAGTGATTTTTCCGTCTGGTTGCCCTGATGTTTCCAAGTAGCTTTGAAACAGATTCATTGTTTTGCACAATACAGAAACCGGAAAATTCTTAAACTTTATTGGGAGATTAGGAAAATAAATATTGAGCAAATGTTCAATTAAAGGATACTTTTTAAATTCCTCTATTGCTTTAGGCATAATGAATGTTGTGAAGCTTTCCTGATTTTCACCTATAGAATGAGCTTCTAAAAATGCTTCTCCAGCAATCAAGTGTGGATGTTCATTCATTGCAATTGAACCATAATTAATTGCACCTCTGAGAAACCATCCGTTATTACAGAAAAAAGAAAGATTCACAGCTAGATTTGTCCACAAGAAATTAGCAATCACAAGGGTGTAAAAATAATCCCAAATTTCATTTCGTTGTACATCAGTTATTTCAGGAAAATCGAATAAAGAATCAAGCTTTGCTCGAATTTGCATGTAATCAGGATCATTTTCATTTATCCAAAGTATGATATTATCAGCTTGCAGTTCACATTTTACATAACTCTTGATTACTATTTCTTTAAAAGTATCAATTATCTCATTAACTCGTGGGTCTTCAATATCACCAGAATTTGAAATAATGCTTTGCATAAAACTTTGAATAAAGTTAAGTAATACACTTTTTTTAAATTCAAAAGTTATATTCAAGTAATATTTTTCGATACTCTGAAAACAATATAAAAGTTTTTCCATTGCTGCTTTATCTCCTAAAGCTTTGCAATGATTTCTGAAACCCATAATATCATAAACTGCGATTAGATTAACATAAGAATCAATTGTTTCATCTGACATCATTACACCTAAATAGTTTTCTTTATTATACAATTCAAAAAGATTTATAAGTTCATATTTTTACGAACATTTTCAATAAGATGAGGAAGAATTTATATTTTATACAATAAGAAAAACACTTCGAAGAACAAATTGAGCACAGAAAGAAGCTGAATCTTAATTCTTGGTGTTACTTTGTGTTCTTAGTGGCAAAAAAAGGAATTGTGAAGTTCTCGTGATGTCATGTCTAGTGGTAGAAGGATTCGCTGACGTCGTCGAGCAGAAAATACTCAATCTCCTTGAGCCGACCTATCTCCGATATGGTTAAATCCTTTTTATTCGCTTTTTCGATTAGGTGAATCATCTCGCGGTCGTATTTCTCGAAATCATCGCGGGAGAGATATGGTCTATCTGCGCCGTATAATGAATAAAGCAGATTGTATTTTTCGTAGAAAACATCATAGAGTGCAGATAAATCTTTCATCGATTGTGGCTCCCTGCCGCTATCTCAACATTATATAATAATATCGGATTTAAGCAACCGTATGTTTGTGTTTGTCATTGAATTGTTTCGGCTATTTTTGTAAACTGAAATATTTCCGATATTTTTCCGACGTTTTCAAAGGTTGAGTATGGCGAGTGAAAAGCGAATTGGGCGTTTGCAGAAACAGATTCTTAGAATATTATCGCAGAAAGTACTTTACGAGTTGAATGATCCGCGGATATCATCGCTTGTAACGTTGACGAAGGTCAATTTGAAAAATGACCTGAGCATAGCGAAAGTGTATTTTTCTGTTTTGGGCGGTGAAAGTGAGAGGAATCGGGCGGAACACGCGCTTCGACATGCAAGAAAGCATTTGCGAGGTGAGCTTGGCAGAGAACTTGTCATTCGAACGCTTCCAGACATCGAGTTCCATTACGATGAATCAATTGAAGGTGCAGTGCGGATTATTTCTCGACTTGGCGAATTAACAAAGAATCTGCAGGATGAAGAAGATGATTCTGCTGATGATGTTGACGAAGATGATGAAGATGCAGATGCAATCGAAGATGTCAGCGTAGAAAATCCCATTGAAGACAAAACTGAAATTACCGACTCGGAGTAACCAAATCCATGCTGAGGTTAGCATGAAACCTGAGAAAAAACTCAAATTGCCCGAGGAAATATCCCGTAAAAAAGTCTGGAGCAACGGATTGTTCGGGTTGGAGGAATGCGTACTCAGGACACCGACTGGCGAAAAATATAATCGCTCGATAATCACGCATCCAGGCGCAGTTGCAATTCTCGCTTTTGTGAATCCCGACGAGATTCTAATACTCAAACAGTATCGACATGCAGTAAGACAATATATCTGGGAAATTCCCGCAGGTTTAATCGAGAACAAAGAAAAACCTCTGGCAACCGCAAAACGTGAACTCATCGAGGAAACAGGATACAAAGCACGTAAAATCAAGCTGTTTTCGAAATGGTTTTCCGCACCCGGTTTTGCAGAGGAACAGCTATATTTGTATTTGGCATGGGAACTTGTTGAAGTCGGTCAGAATCTCGATCCCACGGAAAAATTCGAATTGCACATGATACCGATGAAACTCGAAAAAGCATACAAATTGGCGGATAAAGGTGAAATCATCGACAGCAAAACTCTTATTGCTCTTTACAAATATCGATCACTCTCTGATAATGAGATAAACCTGTTGAAATAAACTCGTTAGGCTGTGTTTGAAAAATCAAATGTTGTCGTTCCTGCGAAAGCAGGAATCCAGATAATTGCCTGAAAATCACGGATTCTGGATAATTAAAGGACTTCGTCCGCCCAATCAATCCCCAGTCAAGCTGAGGA
>CAYZQB010000030.1:0-23624 GCA_964480395.1 uncultured Planctomycetia bacterium | reverse complement strand
CCAATCAAGTTGGGAATGACAAATTTAGTAGGACAGGCATCCTTGCCTGTCAATGATGACATACATATCATCATCGCTGAACGTTGCCTGAGCGTAGTCGAAGGTAACACACGTATTTGCATGACGAAACATGGTGGTTTCGAGAACCTCAACCACCGGTATAACACACAAACGGTAAGACAGGCATCCTTGCCTGTCATTGATGACACACATTCCTGTCATTCTGAACGAAGTGAAGAATCCAGGATAGTCATCGAGAATTTCAAACACATGTTTGATTTTCAAACTTACCCACGTCATTCTGAGCGAAGCGTAAGAATCTCAGAGACTTTGGCGAGTTGCAATTGCATGACAGGTCTTGTTTGTTTGGTAATCATCAATAAACCTGTGAGATTGCTACGTCAGTCGCTTCGCTCCTTCCTCGCAATGACAAATTAAGTGGGACAGGCATCCTTGCCTGTCATTGATGACATACATTCCTGTCATTCTGAACGAAGTGAAGAATCCAGGATAGTCATATGCCGACTTGTATCAATTGTTTGCGAATTATCCATGGAATGTATTGAATCTGATTCAAAGTTTAATAGACAAAAATATTCATACATATTCCCCGTTTTGTGATGGTCTAGCCTGGATTCTTCGACTACATTCACTTTGTTCATTCCGCTCAGAATGACAAAGAATTCTCACCACGAAGTTCACGTATAATCACGAAGGATTTTCGCTTTACTAACATCGTTTACTGCAGCTTTTTCTTGAAGCGTGTGACTGTTATTGTCAGCACAACCCCAGCAATCAACGCCAGTGCCAGAAATCTGTCCCACAGAACGTCCATCCCAACACCTTTGAGGAAAATATACCGCAAAATCTCAAGAAAATAACGCATCGGATTCAAATATGTAATCCACTGAATAAATTCCGGCATGTTGGCGATGGGGAATGCAAAGCCAGATAACAGCATGCCTGGCATGAGAAAAAAGAATGTCGAAATCAACGCCTGCTGTTGCGTTTTGCTTACCGTTGAGATAAACAAACCAATGCCAAGCGCAGTCAGCAGAAACAATATAATCCCAAAATACAAAAGTAGAATACTACCATTAAATGGTACTTTGAACCAGAAAACTGCAATTAGTATCACAATTGTAGCATCAATTATTCCTGCAATTCCAAACGGCAGCGTTTTACCAATGATTAATTCGATAGGTTTTACTGGAGTAACCATAATCTGCTCAATTGTCCCGATTTCCTTCTCTCGAACAATTGCCATGCTGGTCAGAAGAAGCGTTATCAACGTCAAAAGCATCAAAATCAGACCCGGTATGAAAAATATCTGACTATCAAGCTGAATGTTGTAAAGCGCACGTTGCTCAAGCTCAATCCCTGCAACATTCTTAACATCAATACCTCGTTTGCTTGCATTTTTCCTCAATATTTCAAGGGCAAACTTCGCTGAGATTCTACCCGCATAACCAAGCATAATGCTTGCATAATTTGCGTCAGTACCATCTACAAGTGCCTGAACCTTCACATTTTTACCTGAAACCAAATCCGAGTGAAATTTATTGTCAATGATAAGTACAATGTCTGCTTTACTCCAATTCAAAAGTTCCATTGCTTCGTCATCGCTATCAACAATCTTTGTCAGGTTGAAATAAGGTGAATTGTCAAACCTGCTGATATATTCTCGGCTGAGAGAGCTTTTATCACGGTCAAGCACAGCAATTGAGACATCCTTAACGTCCATTGAAAGAGCATACCCAAATATCAACAATTGGACGATCGGCACAACAAAAATAATTGCTCGCATCTGAGGACTGCGAAATGCAAGGATCATCTCCTTTTTTACGATTGTAAATATTCGCTCACCTGATATTCCATTTCTCATGTTTTTCAAAATCTCCCTGTCAATCCAGTCTTTTTTTGAAGCGATTATTTGAAATAAACAAAAGTACAAATGCGAAAAGAACCAGAAGCACGAATTCAAAAGCGATGTACTTAAAACCAAGCCCTTTGAGGAATAATGTCCTCTCAAGCTTGATGAAATAACGCGCGGAGACCACGTAACTTAGGTATTGCAGAAATTCCGGCATGTTTTTGATAGCGAACACAAAACCTGACAGAATAAACGACGGTACAAACGTTGTAACCATCGCGAACATATTCGAAGTAAGCTGATTCTTGGTTATAATGCTTATCAGCATCCCCTGTGTAAGCCCTGCGACGAGGAACACGAACGTTGACAACAGCACTAAAAACACACTGCCTTTAAGCGGGACATTAAGTATTATTACCCCTGTAAGCACAGCCAAAAGTACATCGATAAATCCAATCACAAGATACGGGATAAGTTTGCCAGCAATGAGTTCAGTTCCCTTAACCGGCGTTGTGATAAGCTGTTCCATCGTCCCGGTCTCCCATTCCTTAGAAAACGTAAGGGATGTGAGAAGGGCAGCAATAATCATCATTATCATCGCAATTAGACCCGGGATGATGAAGTTTCTCGATTTAAGCTCCTGGTTGAACCAGATGCGCTGGCTAAGCTCAAGCGGAATAACAGGTGCGGTGATAGCTTTTGATGCTGCATAATCCATTAGTATGTTGCGTGAGTATTCCGAAGTAATGGAAAGGGCATATCCGATTGCAACCTGCGCGGTTGTTGAGTTTGAACCGTCAACGATGAGCTGAACCTGCGTTATCTGTCCTGCCTTAAGCTTACGCGAAAAATCTCGCGGAATCACAATCCCCGCAAGTGCTGATCCATCATCAAGTTTATCTTGAATTGTTCTGTAATCTGACGTGTATTCAACAACTGCAAAATAATTTGATGAGCTGAATTTACTTAAAAATTCCCTGCTCTGAGGTGTTTTGCATTGATCCCAGATAACTGTTGGAACGCGGTTAATGTCAAGCGTCAGAGCGTATCCAAAAAGTATGATAAGTAAAACGGGCATTAATATTGCAAGAGCCAAGCTGCGCGGGTCACGTAAAATTTGTAAGAATTCTTTCCTTGCAACCGCCCAGATTCTGTGCATTTTCATCGGCGCACCTCCAAGATAGGTGAACGCTCGCGGTCTTTTGATTCAATCAGCGATACAAAAACATTTTCGAGTGATGAGATTATCTTTTTCTGACTAAATTCGCTGTCATCTTTGAACATCAGCGCATTCTTCCGCATTGCTGAATTCATTGTTTCTTCGGTTGAGTCAATAAGAATCAAGTGCAGACCATGACCGAAAATCGCCGCTTCTTTAACTTCAGGCAGCATCTCAACATCGATAATTATGTCTTGAGGTGAATTGCAGGTGATTTCAAGCACTGTTTCTTTCATGTGTTCTCGTTTCAATTCATCAGGTGTACCAAGAGTGATGAGTTCACCCCGGTAAATCAGCCCGATGCGGTCACAATATTCAGCTTCGTCCATGTAATGCGTTGTTACAAAGACTGTTATTCCTTTTCCTGTCATATCATAAATTAAATCCCAGAACATACGCCTGCTGATGGGGTCAACGCCCGAAGTCGGCTCATCAAGGAAGATGATTGGTGGTTCATGCAATATTGCGCATCCCAGTGCTAATCTCTGTTTCCAACCGCCTGACAGGTCGCGCGGGAATGAATTTCGATGGTTTTTCAAGCCCGCCATCTCAATAACCCATTCTTTTCGGTCAACCTTCTTTTCCTTCGGAATATTGTATATACCATTGAAAAAATCTATGTTTTCTTCAACTGTAAGGTCTTCATAAAGCGAGAATTTCTGACTCATGTATCCAATTTGAAGCTTGATTTGTTCGGATTCCGTCCGTATGTCATAACCGGATATTGTGCCTGAACCGCCAGTTGGATTAAGTATGCCACAAAGCATCCTGATTGTTGTTGATTTACCTGCCCCGTTTGGTCCCAAAAATCCGAAAATTTCTCCTCTATAAACGTCAAAACTAACTTTGTTAACAGCAACGAATGAGCCAAATTTTCGGTCAAGATCTTTAATTGAAACAACAATTTCACGATTTGCTGAGTTGGTTTTCATGCTTTAACCTCACTATCAGCGATGGTTTTCCCGCCAAGCACAGATACGAAGACATCTTCAAGAGTTGGTTTAACAGTGTTGATGTTTTTAACAGCAATATCATTATCCCAGAGAAGCTCGCGAATTACTGTTGTGAGAGAATCCACCTGATCTGATATCAAGTGTACTTTGTCGCCGAAAAGCCCAACTGAATTGTCAGGATATCTTTCTTTTAACATAATCGTGGTTTGCCGAGGATTATCCGTGATTATCTCTATAATCTGACCTTTGATAAGTTTTTTGACATTTGCAGGTGTGTCTGCAGCGATGAGTTTTCCTTGGTTCAGCAGTCCTACACGGTTGCAGCGTTCTGCTTCGTCAAGATATGCTGTTGAGACAAAAATTGTTACTTTTTCCGCAACAAGTTTATTCAGAATCCGCCAGAAATCACGCCTTGACACTGGATCGACCCCGTTTGTCGGCTCATCTAGAAAAAGAACTTTGGGTGTATGAATTAGAGTACAAGCAAGACCGAGTTTCTGTTTCATCCCTCCAGAAAGATTCCCTGCTAGCCTACGCTTGAATGGCGTCAGATTGCTGAAACCGAGTAATTCATCAAGCCTACTCAGATACTCCTGTTTGGGAACACTATAAATGTCTGCATAAAACTTAATATTCTCAATCACTGTTAAATAAGGATAAAGACCGAACCGTTGACTCATGTACCCGATGATTTTTTTGATTTTTTCAGCATTTTTCACTGTTTCAAGATTTTCAACGTATGCTTTGCCAGAATCCGGGGTGAGAATCCCTGTGAGAATGCGCATCAGTGTTGTTTTACCAGCACCATCAGGTCCAACAATCCCGAAAATTTCACCGGATTTTACTTGCAGATTCAATCCATCAAGAGCGGTCGTATCTCCGAATTTTTTGACAATTTCCTCAGTCTGAATTGCATACATATTTAACCCTCTGAATTCGGCGATTCTGACAAGCTTATTTCAACATCTACGGGCATACCGGGTTTAAGCTCAAACTCAGAATTTTCAATTTCAATCTTGATTCTATACACAAGTTTTACTCGCTCATCCTTTGTGTAGATTGTCTTCGGAGTGAATTCCGCATCTGAAGCAATAAATGTGATATGCCCTACATATTCCTTGTCCTTGAAACTGTCAATTTTCACAACAATTTCCTGTTTGAGCTTGATTTTTCCAAGCTCTGTTTCACTAATGTATGCTCTTACCCAGACTTTTTCAAGGTTGCCAATTGTTACAACAGATGAGCCTGGAAAAACATACTCACCAACTTCAACATTCTTTGATAGAATTTCTCCTGAAACTGGTGATTTAAGAGTGCAAAATCCCAACTTTGTTGTTGCATATGCGAGTTTTTCTTTCACTAACTCAAGCTGAGCAACTGCCTGATCAATAATTTCCTGCCTTTGACCTTTTTTAACTAGTTTTAAGCGTTGTTCAGCTTGCATAAGTGCAGCTTTTGCAATTCTCTTTGTCTCTTCACGAGGACCGTTGTTAATAAGTTTTAGTTTTTCTTTTACTTGTGTTAATGATGCCTCAGCCCTTTTAATACTTTCTTCACGAGGTCCTTTTTTCACAAGTTCAAGCTGTTTCTCAAGTTGATTAACAACAGCTTTTGCCTGCACAACATGTTCAGGTCTTGCTCCTTCAATTATAAGGTCAAGCCGTTCCTGTGCTTCTTTGACTAATTTCTGTGCATTCTCATATTTTGTCTTAAGTTGTTCAAATTGTTGCTTGCTGATTGAGTCTTTAGCTAGCAAATTTTTCATTCTCTCAAGATCTTTTGATAACTGATCAGCGTTGATTTCTGAGCGTCCGAGTATTGATTCTGCTTGTGCAATTTCCTGTTTACGAGCACCAGCAATCAAGTCACTCAACTTTGCTTTTGCTTGAGCTACGCTGAATTCAACCTGAGAAATTTCCTCTTCTCGAGCACCGGTATTAAGTTCGTCGAGTATTGCTTGAGCAAATGCAACACCGGCTTCAGCTTGAGCGATTTCTTCTTCTCGAGCACCAACGATAAGCTCATCAACTTGTGCCTGTGCCATTTCAACTGCTGCTTCTGCCTGGGCAATTTCTTCCTCACGTGCTTGTGCTTTTGCAAGTGCTACAGCTGCATGGGCAAGATATAATTCTGCATTAACCAAGTTATAATTATGCTGAAGTTCCGCTTTATCAAGCTCTGCAATGATATCACCGTTTTTTACTGTGTTACCTTCATCATAATTTCTCACTGCAATGATACCTGCAATTCTGAAGCTTAAATCAGTTTCTGTTACTTCAACTGTTCCAGAAAGATAGATCTTGTTATTAGCATTATTGCTTTGTGAGTATGAATAATATCCGAATCCACCTCCGCCGATAACAAGTATTAAAGGCACTATGATTCTCACAATCTTTTTCATTTTATTCTCCTTTATCTAGGTAATATTCCTTTGAGGAACATATCCCAGTTCGAGTCTACTTGTGAAATCACTTCGAATTCAACACCAAGAACAATTAAAGACATAGCAATTGGTAGAAACAAACCGAGATACATAATTGTTAGGCTTTGTTCTGAAATGTCCTGGCGTATAAGATTTTGCTCTTTGGCTGCGTTGAAATACTTTGCAATGTGCGTAAGAAATTTTCCGAATGAAGCTTTGAATTGCTGTTTTAAGTTATTATCCTCTAGAAAAACTTCCTCTGAAAACATGAAAATCGGGAAAAATCTGTTTTGAATCAGAAGCTGAACGTGCAAATATAACACTTTCTTAACACGTGAAAGTGGATTCTGCTCCTGTGCCTCTGCTTTTTCAATGAGTTTCGTTAGGTTAAGAGAAAACATCTTCGAGATGTCCAGCAAGATTTCTTTCTTGTTTTCATAGTGTCTGTAAATTGCTGAAGGAACAATCCCAACTGCCTTTGCAATGCTCGTAATGCTTAAACCCCTAACACCTGATTTACTGATAATATCTATGGATGCTTTTATGATTTGTTCTTTTCTGATATTGCTTTCGAACTTTGCTTTACTCATTATTTTCTCATTTAAGCTTTTTGTGAATGTCCATTCACATCATATAAACATTAAACGCACGAAACAAGTAAATAATGCAAAGATTTTTTTGTGATAAAAAGATAAGTTTAGTTTTTACTGCTTTCAAGACATAATTTCATAGCCAACTTGAATTCTGCATCTTCGTCTAATGATGAATTTAGTTTTAAAGATTTATTAAGATCATTTTTCGCGGAAACATATTTTTTCAATTCAATATTCGCTTTCGCTCTATCAAAATATAATTCCCATAATTCATCGCTTCTATCAATTGCTTTTGTGTAATAATCGATTGCAGTTTTGTATTCTTTTGTCAAATAATATGTTTTACCTAATTGATAAAATGCTTTATATTCGACATCATCAATTTTAATTGCTTCTAAAAAGTCAACTATAGCTTTTTGAAATTCCGTGTTTATTCTCTTTGCTAATCCGCGATTTACATATGCTAAATAATATCCTGGTTTGATTAGAAGTGCTTTAGTAAAATCTGCAATTGCTTGATTGTTATTCTTATAATACTCCATGTACAACACACCGCGATTGTTATAAACATATTCAAGATTTGTATCTAACATTATCGCTTTATTATAGTCAGAGAATGCTTTTTCAGGTTCGTTTTTATATTTATATTGAATCCAACCACGATTTCCATAGGCGTTGGCATACATAGGTTCTATCTCAATTGCTCTGTTGAAATCATTGAATGCAGAATCGTAAAGTTGAAGATTTGTAAATAATTTACCTCTTTCATTATAAGCAAAATAATTATCAGGATTCGTATATAATAAATTATTAATAATAATTAGAGCTTTTTGATATTGTTTATGTTCTTCTCGAAGTAATTGCGCCTGCAACAAGATAACATCTTCGTTAGTTTTGTCTATGGATTTTGCTTTTTCTAAAAAACTATTCGCTTTAATATAATTATCTATCCTCAAATACAAATGAACAATATATATTAAACTTGTTAAATTACTTTCAATATATTCTGTTGACTTTTCAGCATATTCAATTGCTTTTCCAATCCTATATTTTAATTTATAAATTTTTGACATTGAAATGGCGGCATGTTCATAATGATTAAGATTTATATCATTTTGTTGATTTTCTAATTTGAACATAATTGAAAAATCTGTCATAGCACTATCAATTTTGTCCAAATATAAATTAGATAAACCACGCCAATAATATCCGATATAAAATGATTCATCAGTTTTAATCATCTTGTTAAAATATAAAATTGAGTTAGCAAAATCATAACTGTTAAAATAACAACTACCGAGTTCCATAAATATTGCTTGTTTTATTTGCAATTTATCAACTTTATAAGATAACTTTTCAGCAATTAACAGTGTTTTAATTGCTTCATTATAATCTTCTAAATATTTTTGCAGAATTCCTAACAACAAATAGTTTTTACAATTTGTTATTGTATTATTTTTACTATATTTTTTATTTAATTCATCAGATATGATTAATTCAAATTCAATCTTAATTCTGATTAATTTATTTTCTTCAAATAACGAGTAAAAATCCTCTTCTTCCATATTCACATTTTCTATGTAATCAAAATATTCTGTTTCAAAGGATTCTAAATCCTCAGTTGGAGAGTCAGTTTCCAGATAGTGTTGTTTTAATTGCGCCCTTATTTCCGATATTAAGTCATTTTCTTTGTTTGTTTTAATTTTGCTAATTGAATCATTTTTTTCGCTGGTTTCTTCTTTAATAATCTCCTCAATAATGTTAACTTTTCCATCATTTTTTTGATTTAATATAATATCTTTTGAACTAACATTGCCTTTTTTATTGCCTGAATTATCTATACTACCATAAATTAGCCAAAGAGTTACAACAATCAAATTAACTAATATAGAAAAACCTAATAAAGTTTTTAATAATGATTTATTAAGTATATTCTTTCTGATAATATCTTGCTTTTTAATCTGAATATTCGAATCCATTTCATCCTCATAACATATTTTACTTAATCTATTTTAAAACCATCGAATCCTTTTGTGAGACAACAAAATTATGCCAATGCAACACATTCTATTTCGATCAAGACATCCTTTGGCAGTCGTGCAACTTCTACTGCTGCTCTTGCAGGATAATTTGATGTAAAATACCCAGCATATACATCATTTATAACTGAAAAATCATTCATATCCTTAAGATATATGTTTACTTTGATGACTTTTTCGAGTGAAGAACCTGCTTCTTTCAAGATTTCAGAAAGATTTTTTAATGATTGTGCAGTTTGAGATTTGATATCATTCGCAACAAGCTTGCCATCAGGCGTAAACGGAATTTGCCCCGAAACATAAATAAATCCATTCGCTGAAATAGCCTGCGAATAAGGACCGATTGCTTGCGGTGCATTTGCAGTTGAAATGATTTTTTTGTCCATAGTTTATTCCTTAGAAAAGTTTGATTTTTTTCATTTTATCTAAAAAATTAGAAATTTAATTACTATATTATATTTTTTAATGTGAAGGTTTTGTTTGAGGTTTGGTCTGATTATTATTATCTGTTTTTACATTTTCATGTAAATATTCCATAATTGCATCCATTTTCTGACCAACAATAACAACTTTTCCGTCTTTGCCAATCAATATCGTTTGCGGGATTTCTTCGACACCATATGCTTTTGCAACTTTGCCATCTTTGTCAAAAACAAAATTCCATTTGAATCCATTTTCATCAACGTATACCTTCTGCTTCTCTACAGATTCACCATGATCCTTGATTCCAACACTAATAAAAATAATATCATTATCTTTATAATTTGTATACCATTTGTCGATATATTCCTTCATAATTGATCGGCTTGCTGCATTCCAACTCGCCCAAAAACCAATAATAATTATTTTCCCTTTGTATTGCTCTAAATCAATTGTAGTTTTATCGTCGAGAGTTTTAAGTTTAAATGTTGGAGCGAGAATTCCAGGTCTAAATCTGATAAATGCATCTAAATCTTTAACGTACAAATTCGCTCTGTACCGCATTCTATATGAGCTGATATCTTTAGTTATATCAACCATATTTTGCCTAATATTTTGTATTTCCTCTACAGGTTTATTTTTCATTAGTAGAATTTTGCACTTGGTTAATAATCCTCGAACAGATTTATATCTGGCATCATCGTTGTTTTTACCAATGAATTCTTTGAGACATTCAATTAAAAGTTCAAATGCAACATCGTATTTTTCATAATCATAGAGTGTATCTATCACATACATTTTCACTTCGAATTTATAACTTTCATTATCTAATTTGGCAACAATTGCATAAATATCTTTAATAATTTGCCTGATTTCTTTCATTTCTTTTTTGAGATTAAAATAGCAATAAAGTTTTAAATTTTGGTAGGAAAGCAGGTCAATTCGTTTTGTATTTGTATCAGCATTTTCATTTATTTTGATTAGCTTTTCAATTTCAGTAAGAAGAATCTCATATTTCTTCGCTGCGAGCAAAGTTTTGACTCTTTCCTGAAAAATGATCGCCCGTAAATCATCCGGTAATTTCTCATCAGCAAGAACCAATTTCGAAAAGTTTAGAAATTCTTCCTTTCGATTTTGATAAATCAGAACATTTACCCGATACATTATTGCATTTTTAGTTCTTGTCAAGTTTAACCAAGCATATTTTAAATAGTATTCATTAGATTTTTCGTCAATTAATTCTATCAACTTATCCCTTTCCTCGGATGCAAGAGTTTCGTTTAGTGCTTTTTCCATTATTCCCTGAAGTTCTTTGAACGCTTTCGATTCATTCTCGTTTTGAATTTCCTTATCCGTTTTCTCAGCATTATCAGAATCTTCTTTATTATTTGATTGATCGGGAGTTTTAATATCTTCCCTGTTCTGTGCGAATGCATATGCAGAGATAAAAACTATAATTACTACATATGTAAATTTGATTATTCTCAACATTGCATCACCTTCTATTCAAGTTAATTTGTTGATCTGAATAAATAACCTCATTTTGTTTTTATCAGCTTAACTTTATCTTACAAACAACATTTTTATCTTCAATATAAACGGTTCTGTCAGCCCAATTATTAATCTGAGAAGCATTGGAGCCGGTCATAACCATTGTTGTTACCATGTCATGTTTTATTTCATCTAAGAAATCACCAATAAGCTGTACACCCTTCGAGTCCAAATCCGTAAATGGCTCATCAATCAAGTAAATCAACGGCTCAATTATGTATGCACGAGCATATGCAGCTAGACGAAGAATACTAAGACTAGTTTCTGCGGGTTTTTTATTCTCGAACCCATTAAGGTTAAATTTGCGAATCGCTTTATTTACTTTTTTCTCAACATCTTTTTCATCGAAAACAGAATGATACCTGAGAGGAAGTGCAATATTATCATAAATCGTTATATTGTTGATAATTACACCTTCCTGAAACACCAATCCGATCCTGCGTCTCACTCTGACAACATCTTCATATCTCCCTCTTGATGGATCAATACCATTGACCAGTATCAAACCCTCGTCAGGTTCAGTCAACCCCGCACATAAAAATAAAAGCTGAGTTTTACCCGAACCGCTTTCACCAATCACAGCCATTTTTTCATTTTTCTTGACATCAAAATCAAGCAAGGAGAAAACAACTTCGTTCTCATTAGTTAGTGTAACTTTCTGAAGCTCAATAATTTTTGGTTCTGCACTTTCTTTTCCGTCGCTGTGCCAGATAAACCGAGTTTTCGTGCCAAATGTAGGTCTTGGCTTAAAAAACTGTGTTTCAAGCAGGTGCTTTTTGGCATCATGATTATCTTCTGACATTAATGGCTCCGAAATTGCTTGTCTTTACATTGTAACTCATTTAATGTATTAATATAAAATATATGAATATTTATTAAGGTAACAATATGAAAATATTACTCGTAATTCCAGATGGTTGGTCAGACACAATACAACCCAAGCTTCATGACAGAACGCCACTTGAAGTTGCAGATATGGCAACGGTTAAAGGTTTGGCGTTTTCAGGTATTGTAGGTACCGCTGAGATTATAACAGAAGAAGAACAGGGTGATACTTCATATGCACTGCTGAAAATTCTCGGTGTCGAAAATGCTGAACTCACCGGACGAGGTTATTACGAAGCATTAGATTGGGGAATCGAGCTTGCTGAAGGTGAATTCGCAGCACGAGTTCAACTCTCCACATCCAATGGAAAAGCAATTATTTCACCCAATAGCGGGAATCTCACAACCGCGGAAACACGTGAACTCATAAACCTTCTAAATAAAAAATTGTTTAATGAAAAAATAAAGTTTCATTTCTCAAATAGAAAAAATCAGCTTGTAACCTTCAAAGGAAAACACGATCACTTACCTAATCTTTCTTCACCCTGGGAAGTTTTGAATAAGGAATTCTCAAGTTATTTTCCTTCCGAAGATAATGAATTAACTCAACTTATGAAAAAATGTGCTGAAATCCTTGAGAAAGCTGAGATTAACGAAGTACGAAAATCGTTAAGCGAGCAACCTGTGAATTTTGCTTATATCTGGGGTATGGGACAAGCGAAAAAATACAAAACTATGAAAATTGATAATCAGGTTCAGTTTGCCATGGTTTCATATTCGACAATGGCACGTGGAATCGGCTTGGCAGCTGGTGCAAAAACGGTTTATAAACCCGAAGAAGACAAATCATCACGCAAAGAATTGCGATATTTATATCAGGAAACTCGAAAAGCCCTCGTAAATCATGACATCGTCGCAGTCCATCTCGGATTTACCGATAATTATACAAAAGTTGACAATCCAATGGGCAAAGTAAATGCATTACGCTCAATCGACGAGAATTTTATCACACCAATCGTCGAAGACCTGAAACAATATAAGGATCACAGGTTTTTATTGATTCCATCAATCGGCTCAAACAGTATTACGAAAACACATTTGAAGGAACCAGTTCCATTCCTCGCATGGGGTGATGGTATAACTCACGTACCAAACAAGGGTTTTTCCGAAGCATCCGCAGCAGAATCAGGTATAAAAATTAAAAGTGATGAAAAATTTCTCGAAAAATTCCTCTTTTAGCTGTAAGTCAGATGACTAACCTCTTCAAAAACGAAGAAGAACTTGAAGACCTGAAATATAAGCCACTTGCGGACAGAATGCGCCCACGGACAATTGATGATTTCGTCGGACAGGAGCATTTACTTGGTAAGAACAAACTATTAAGCGAAATTATTGCACATGATAAGCTTGTTTCACTGATTCTCTGGGGTCCTCCGGGTTGTGGAAAAACAACACTCGCAAGATTAATTTACATGAACGTTAATGTAAATTTCGTAAAATTCTCGGCTGTTCTTGCTGGTGTTGCTGAAGTGCGGAAAATTACAGCTGAAGCGCAGAAAATGCTTAATTTCAGCGGGAAACGCACGGTGCTTTTCGTTGATGAAATACACCGATTCAATAAAATGCAGCAAGATGCATTTCTGCCCGTGGTTGAAAACGGAACGATCATTCTCATTGGTGCAACAACGGAAAATCCATCTTTCGAGATTATCACACCTCTGCTTTCACGCTGTAGAGTCCTTCGGCTTCAACCTTTAACGGAAGACGATATTAAAACAATCATCGAACAAGTGTTGAATAATGAAGAATTCGGCTTCGGTGGATACGATCTTGAGATTGATGACAAAGCTTTTGAACTTCTTATCACATTCAGCGGAGGGGATGCACGTATTGCGTTGAATGCCCTTGAAATTGCAGCATCATTGACGAAGCACATCACAACGGAAATTATCGAGCAGTCTTTGCAAAAGAAAGCGTTGGGATATGACAAATCCGGTGATGCACACTATGACACAATCTCAGCGTTTATCAAATCGATGCGTGGTTCAGATCCTGATGCTGCAATACATTATCTTGCTCGAATGCTCAGGTCAGGCGAGAATCCACGTTTTATTGCCCGGCGTTTGATTGTTTTTGCATCCGAAGACATTGGCAATGCCGATCCTGTTGCGCTTATGCTTGCCAACAACGCTGCTTATGCGGTTGAGTTTGTCGGACCACCTGAATGTCACATAAATCTTGCCCATGCAACAACTTACCTGGCATGCGCTGAGAAATCCAATGCTGCTTGTGCTTCTCTGGGTGCAGCAATGCGCGACCTCGATGAAATCACACCTGATCCGATTCCGCTTCATCTACGCAACGCACCTACAAAACTCATGAAGGATTTCGATTATTCAAAAGGATACAAATATCCGCATGATTTCCCCGATCACTGGATTCCAGAGTTTTATTTGCCCGAAAATATGCGCGATAAAATTTATTACAACCCGTCTTCTCAAGGGCGAGAAAAAATTATCAAGCAGCGTATTGAAAAATTGCGGCAAATCCGTGAGAACTCGCTGGAATCAACTGAACAAACAGAAGATAATGAAAATTGAAGCAACATTTACTTGTTAATTACTCAGAATCAACATGCTTTTCGTTGTGTGAGAAGAAAATTAGAGTAAGCTGTCTTTTTCGCTAAAAATCTTCGTTTTTTTCGCGGAAACTACATAAAAATATTAATTTTTATTCCGTTTTCTTACTAAAATCACCCGCGGGAGGACAGGCATCTTGCCTGTCATTGATGAAGATGTTCGCAGAGAGACAGGCAGGGATGCCTGTCCTACTAAAATCAACAAAGATTAAATTGTGCTTAAGGAGAAAAAATGAACGAAGAACTGAAAAAAAAACTCATTGAATTAAATGCAAATCCTCTCGTTCGTCATCTGCAGAAGCTCCCGCATGAATTTACACGTGAAGACCTTATAAATTATGTAACTGATAATGAAATTAAGCGAATACATTTCAGATACGCAGACCTTGACGGAAAACTTAAAGAGCTGAAACTCCCTATCAACAATCGATATTTCCTTGAACGAATTTTGAGCGAAGGTGAAAGAATAGATGGTTCAAACCCGTACCGTGGCATCGTTTCAGGCGGAAATTCTGACCTTTATATTGTCCCGATTTATCATTTAGCATTTCAGGATCCATTCGATTTCGAAGCTCTGCATATTTTCTGCAGAACACTCGGAAGTGAAGGAAAACCTTTGGAAATGATTCCTGATAACGTCATTACAAAGGCACATAGAAGACTCAAGGAAAAAACCGGTATCACAATGAATGCTCTTGCTGAGCTTGAATTTTTCCTTATTTACGATCCTGAGACACGCTTTCCCGCTGAGTCTCAACGCGGTTACCATGAATCTATGCCTTTTGTCAAAGGCAGTCCAGTTGTTGATGACATTCTGAATGTTGTTTCTGCAATGACAAGTCATGTAAAATATTGTCATAGCGAAGTTGGTTTTATCAAAACGCTTCAGTCTGAAAATCCCGAACTTGACGGTAAATGCCTTGAACAATTTGAGCTTGAATTCAATCCTGCACCGCTTGAAGATATGGCAGCCTATGTCTCTATGGCAAAGTGGGCAATTCGCATGATAGCGGACAGCTATGACATGAGTGTTACTTTTTCACCAAAACTTGCAGTAGGTGATGCAGGTTCAGGTTTGCACATTCACATGGAATTGATTAAGGATGATAAGAACATCGTTCTTGATGAAAATGGAGAATTAACTAAAGAAAGTCTTGCGGTTATCGGCGGGTTGATGAAAATGACAAAATCTTTGACCGCTTTTGGTAACACAGTTGCTGCATCTTACCTTCGCTTGACACCGCATCAGGAAGCACCCACAAAAATATGCTGGGGCAAGAGCAATCGTTCATCGCTTGTCCGTATTCCGCTTGGTTGGGGTACATTAAAACATCTTGCTGGGCAATTCAATCCTCAGCAAAACATCAGTTTTAACGATATCATGGGTCGTGCAACGTTTGAATTCCGTGTACCTGACGGATCAGCAAACATTTATCTTCTGCTTTCAGGACTTGCTGTTGCTGCATATCACGGTCTTACAAAGCCTGAAGTTGCCAATCTAGCAGAAGAATTGTTTGTTAAAGGCGATATTTTTGCTTCTGAGAATGCTGAGGTTCTTAAAAAACTCGACGATTTACCTTATAATTGCTATGAATCTGCACAAGCTCTTAAAGCTGAACGGAATCTTTATGAGGAAGACAACATTTTCCCGAAAATTCTCATCGACAAAATGATTGGAGTTCTTGAAGCACAAAATGACAAGGAATTAAATGAGAAACTTCAGCATATGGATTCTGAAGAACGTTTGCAGTACAGCAGAAAGATAATGCACAAATTTATTCATATTTAGCGATTTTCCTTAAAAAATCATTCCAATTTGAAATTTATAGACATTTAACGCAAACATTCTTAATTCTTTATACTAAGTATTATATAGAGTAAAAAATATCGGAAGGTAATGATATTTTTATAGAAACTCTAACTTTATTGTTCTAAAGTTAGCCAAAATAAATATTTTCATGAATATATACTTGTAAGTGCAAAATGAAAAATTCTTATTAAGGAGGTATTATGTATTTCAAAAAAGCTCTTTTATTGCTTCTTATTTTTATCTTCATTGGATGCTCATCAGAATCAAAATCACTGTCAATTACGCCTTCAAGCGTAAAGTTTAATGATGTCAATATTGGTGATTCTCGAGAGATTGAAGTCGTACTCAAGAACAAATACGGTAAAGACTTGATAATCTCAACTTTTTCCCTTTCAGGTTCAAACGATTTTTCGATAACTGCTGGTGGTTCGGTTCCTCTCAACTTTCTCAAAAATACTTCTCACACACTCAAAGTAAGGTTCGAGCCGACTTCTACAGGTGTTCTTGCAGGTCTTATTTCAATTCTCCATGATGCCTCTAACAATCCGGTTGAAGTTGAACTTTCTGGTAACGGTATTCCGGTTGCACGAGCTGTTTTTTCGGAAAACAATCATGATTTTCAGAAGACATTGAATGGTACGACCAGAGATTATGATTTTGAGGTGGATAACATTGGAACAGCCGACTTGATTATTTCGAATTTCACGTTCACAGGAGTTGGTGCATCTGTTTACTCAATTTCAGCTGGTGGAAACGTCCCAGTAACGATTATTCCTGGAATTACACATACATTTACGGTAAGTTTTGCACCTACTGCTGATGGTCAATATCCTTCGATTTTGCAGATTTCACACAATGCTGTAAACGAAAATTCACCCTTTGAAATCACACTCGAAGCTGAAGGAGTTACAGCTGCAGCAGAAATCACACTAAATCAAAGTTCACCTTGGGATGTGGGTGAAATTGTAATAAGTCTATCACCTGTTTTTGATCTTGAGATTTCAAACACGGGAATTCATGATTTAACAGTTTCGGATATAAGTCTAACCACAGATGTAGAATTTAAAATTACTGGTATTGAAAATTCAAATGGTAATGCAATTACAAAACCTTGTGTTGTGGATGTTGGTGATAAAATAATTGCTAAGATTGAGTTTACACCTATAGACATGATAACATACAACGATACAATTGTTATAATTCATGACGGTATAAATGTTGGTACACCAATAAATCTTGCGCTTGTTGGAAAAGGAAGAGCACTTTTAACGGAATCATTCACAAATCCAGGAAATTCCAATTGGACTGTTCCAGCGGGTGTTACATCTGTAAAAGTGCTTGTTGTCGGTGCTGGCGGTGGTGGTTCAGGAAGTCATTACGGCGGTGGCGGTTCGGGTTGGAGCGTTGTCCGCAACGTTAACGTTACTCCCGGTAGTAACATTGCAATCACTGTTGGCGCAGGTGGAGCAGGTGGTATTATTGGTACAAACAGCTCACCTGGCGGACATGGAACCGACTCGAAGTTCGGAACTTCGGTCACTGCAACCGGTGGTAAAGGCGGCGGCGGTGGTGGAGCTGGATACTATACAGGTGGTGACGGCGGTTCAGGCGGTGGTGGCGCAGGTAATATGGGTTACGCTGGTAAAGGTGGATCTGCAGGTTCAAATGGTGATCCCGGTGCAACCTATGCCGGTGGTATTGGCGGTCACTTTGATTCGCTTACTTCTTTCATTACATCGTTGACTGCAGGAGCAGGCGGTGCTGCTGGTACTTCAACCAATGCTGGCGGTGGTGGTGCTGGCGGTGTTTTGTTAAACGGTAACGGACCAAATGGTGGCGATGGCGGTGAAAGCTGGTCTGGCAAAGGCGGTAAAGGTTATGGAGCAGGTGGTGGTTCTGGTGGTTACAATAGCGGTACAAGACCCGGCGGTGGTATCGGTGCCGACGGCTTCATATTCATCGAATATTAATAACTAAATAGTATGAATTCACCATTCAGACATTAAGTATATACTGAATATTAACGAATTGCGCTGATAACCGAATTCCACCTGAAATATTTTGAAAAATTTGATAAAATGCGAACAAAGTCGTTAAGATTTAGCTTAACCACAGTAATACAACTAGGGGGGTGATATGAATTCTAAACAAATTTTTGTTTTATTTGCATTATTTGTATTTATTGGATGCTCATCAGAATCAAAATCACTGTCAATTTCACCATCAAGCGTAAAGTTTAATGATGTCAATATTGGTGATTCTCGAGAGATTGATGTCGTACTCAAGAACAAATACGGTAAAGACTTGATAATCTCAACTTTTTCCCTTTCAGGTTCAAACGATTTTTCGATAACTGCTGGTGGTTCGGTTCCTCTCAACTTTCTCAAAAATACTTCTCACACACTCAAAGTAAGGTTCGAGCCGACTTCTACAGGTGTTCTTGCAGGTCTTATTTCAATTCTCCATGATGCCTCTAACAATCCGGTTGAAGTTGAACTTTCTGGTAACGGTATTCCGGTTGCACGAGCTGTTTTTTCGGAAAACAATCATGATTTCAAAAAAACAAAAAACAACACAACCAGAGATTATGATTTTGAGGTTGATAACATTGGAACAGCCGACTTGATTATTTCGAATTTCACATTCACAGGAGTTGGTGCATCTGTTTACTCAATTTCAGCTGGTGGAAATGTCCCAGTAACGATTATCCCTGGAATTACACATACATTTACAGTGAGTTTTGAACCTACTGCAGATGGTCAGTATCCATCAGTTCTACAGGTTTCACACAATGCAGTAAACGAAAATTCACCCTTTGAAATCACTCTTGCTGGTGAAGGAATAACTGCTGCACCAGAAATCTCACTGAGCCAAACATCTCCGTGGGATTTAGGTGAAACTGCATCCGGTCGAAGTTCAATTAATGACCTTGAAATTACGAATTCCGGACTTACTGAACTTACTGTAACATCAATAACTTTTACATCCGGCACTGAATTCACTCTTGATTCGATTGAGGATTCAAATGGTAATCCTGTAAACCTACCACAAATTATTGCCGTTAGTGAAAAAATAATAGCGAAAATAAAATTCCAACCGCCAGCAATAGCAACTTATAACGATACAATGAGTATTATTCATGACGGAATTAACGTTGGAACACCCTTGGATGTTGAACTTACTGGTAAGGGTAGATCGTTAATTGTAAAAACGTTCAGTTATACTGGAGCAATTGAAAATTGGACAATCCCAGCAGGTGTTACTCAACTTACAATTGAAGTCTGGGGTGCAAAAGGCGGTGATGTTTCACTTCTCAGCAGACCAGGCGGAAAAGGTGCCAGGATGCGTGGTGATTTTGTTGTTTCACCTAGTGATAGTCTTAAAATTCTCGTTGGTGGTGCTGCTCCTAACGTTCAATATGTCAGTGGCGGTGGTGGTGGAACCTTCGTCTGTGAATCCAATGATGACCCGTTGATTATTGCCGGTGGCGGCGGTGGCACAATTTACCAAGTTGCTGCTCATTCAGGAATTGATGCAACAACAAGCACAACTGGCAACTCGGGTTTTAACGGCACTCCGGGTGGTTCAAACGGAAATGGCGGTAGCTCAACCCGCGGTGGCGGTGGTGGCGGTCTGCTCACCGATGGTAAGAACGATAGCAGAAGACCAAATACCAATGGGAAGGCATTTGTAAATGATGGTGCTGGTGGAAATAATTCTGGTGACCCGAACACTGGCGGTGGTGGATTCGGTGGCGGCGGTGCTGCAATCCGTGTGAATAATTCGATTACCGACCAAGGTGCTGGTGGGGGCGGTGGATATTCCGGCGGTGGCGGTGCTGGAAGTACAAATAACAGTCACGGTGGTGGTGGTGGTTCATACAACGGGGGAACAAATCCCAGTAATACCGCAGGTACAAACAATGCTGCTGGCAAAGTTGAAATTAGCTACTAGAATTGAACACTAAATAAAAAAATACCTGATTTAACTCAGGTATTTTTTTTTATCATTTTTATTAAACAAAATTTTGTTAATTTTACTTCAACTAATATGTCTTAATAATATATGGAATTTTTTAGGAAGTTCGTTATCTTTTTTTAGAGGGGAGATTATGAGAAGTTCAAGTATTGGTATTTGTAGTATTGTGTTTTTTTGCATGATTTTCATTGTGAGTTGTTCTTCGGAAGATAAAACCTTGAAAATTAGTCCTTCAAAGCTCGATTTTAAGGAAGTGAACTTGGGTGATACTTCTGACATCGAAATTACTTTGACAAACAAGTATGGTAAGGACCTTGAGATTAGCAGTTTTGTCATCAATGGTTCAAACAATTTCACAATCACAGCCGGTGGTTCAACACCAGTTAATATGCTCAAAGGTGCTGAGTATAAATTAACATTAACGTTTGAACCTACATCTGCAGGCACAATTGAAGGCTCAATTGTTATAACGCACGATGCTTCAACGAAACCGAAGGAAGTTGCAATTACAGGCGTTGGCGTTCCTGTTGCGAGAATTGCTTTATCTGGCTCAACATTTGATTTTGATAAGAAACTCATTAACAAAACTTCTACGCATGATTTTAACATTGAAAATATCGGTACTGCCGACCTCGAAATCAGTGCTCTTACATTTACTGGCTTAGGTGCAACAGTTTACAGCATTTCCGCGGGTGGACCTGTTCCTATCAATATCACTCCAGGATCGTCAAAAACAATTACAATTGCATTTGAACCAATTGTTGTTGGTAATTATGCTGCTGACCTTGAGATTGAGCACAATGCTGTTAATGAAGCATCTCCAAGCATTTTTTCAGTCCTTGGAGAAGCAATTGACGTTGATCCTCAAATTACACTCAGCCAAAGCTCACCATGGGATTTCGGAGCCGTTGCTACAACGATGCCTTCTATGCAATTCTGTGAAATCGAGAATACCGGTATCGATCCTTTAACGGTTACATCCGCAACATTAACAACCGGAGCTGAGTTCAAAATTGAATCGCTCAGAGATTCAAACTACAATGTGATAAATTTCCCACAAATCATAGCAGTCGGTGCGAAAATTTACCTTTGGTTTAAATTTTCTCCAACCGCAAAAACTACTTACAACGATACTTTGACATTTGTCCATGACGGTACAAATGAAGTTACTCCTTGGGATATTTCGCTTACCGGTGAAGGTCGTGATGAAATCACAAAAACATTCTCATATACAGGTGCAAAAGAGCAATTCCAACTTCCAGCAGGTGTCATAACAATTAAGGTTGAAGCATATGGTGCAGTTGGTGGTGATGGTTATCCCTTAGGTACAGGATATGATGGTGGAAAAGGCGGTTTAGTAACTGCATCATTTTCTGTAACACCAGGGATTATATTAAACATTTATGTTGGTGGGAAAGGTGGTAATGGTACTTCAACTGTTGACGGTGCTGGTGGCTGGAATGGTGGTGGCATTGGTAATTTCATGTCATCTTCGAATTGCGGTGCTGGCGGTGGTGGAGCATCCGATATTCGTATTGGTGGTACCGACCTAACAGACCGAATTATTGTTGCAGGTGCTGGTGGAGGTTCAGGACGTTCTGGCAATGCAGTTGAAGATGGTGGTGCTGGTGGTGGATTAACCGGTGGCAACGGATACATAATAAGCACCTTCTTGGACGCTTATTGTGGTATGGGAGGTACACAAACTGCAGGTGGTGCAGCTGCAACATACGGTGGTCAAGCAGGTTCACTCGGTAAAGGTGGTGATGCTGACAATACTTATCCCGGCGGTGGTGGCGGTGCTGGCTACTTCGGCGGTGGTGGTGGTTACTACGGTGGTGGTGGCGGCGGAAGCAGCTTCACTCATACCGGTGCTAACAACGTTACACATCAGCAGGGTGTTCGCGATGATGCCGGTGAGATAGAAATTACTTATTAACAGTATATTTCGGCACAAATCAACAGTACACCGCTTTGTCAACTTTATTGATGGCAAGGTTGAAATCAGCTACTGAAGATAAGCAAAAAAAAGAAAAACCTGGGTATCGCTCAGGTTTTTTTAAATAAACATTTATTTTATAGATATTGTTGTTAATTTTATCAATAATAAACTGTCATATATATATATTATATTTTTTCAACATAATGTTTTTTTGGGGGAAGTCATGAAAGATCTGAGTAAGAGTGTTTGGATTATTGTTTTTGTTTGCTTGTTTCTCATGTTGAGTTGTTCTTCTGAAGATAAGACTCTGAAAATTAGTCCATCAAAACTCAATTTTAGTGAAGTGAATCTTGGTGATACAAAAGACATCGAAGTTACTTTGACAAACAAATATGGTAAGGACCTTGAGATTAGCAGTTTTGTAATCAATGGTTCAAACAATTTCACAATCACAGCCGGTAGTACAACACCTATCAATATGCTCAAAGGTGCTGAGCATAAAATGACAATCACATTTATTCCAACATCCGCTGGTAATATTGAAGCTACACTGGTTATTACTCACGATGCAACTACCGAACCGAAGGAAGTATCTATAAAGGGTGTTGGCGTACCTGTTGCGCGAATTGCATTTTCTGACACAACGTTTGATTTTGATAAGAAACTCATTAACCGAACACATACGCACGATTTGGTAATTGAAAATATCGGTACTGCTGACCTCGAAATCAGCGCACTGATATTTACTGGCTTAGGTGCAACAGTTTACAGCATTTCCGCGGGTGGACCTGTTCCTATCAATATCACTCCAGGATCGTCAAAAACAATTACAATTGCATTTGAACCAATTGTTGTTGGTAATTATGCTGCTGACCTTGAGATTGAGCACAATGCTGTTAATGAAGCATCTCCAAGCATTTTTTCAGTCCTTGGAGAAGCAATTGACGTTGATCCTCAAATTACACTCAGCCAAAGCTCACCATGGGATTTCGGAGCCGTTGCTACAACGATGCCTTCTATGCAATTCTGTGAAATCGAGAATACCGGTATCGATCCTTTAACGGTTACATCCGCAACATTAACAACCGGAGCTGAGTTCAAAATTGAATCGCTCAGAGATTCAAACTACAACGTGATTCATTTTCCACAAATCATTGCAGTCGGTGCGAAAATTTACCTTTGGTTAAAATTTTCACCAACTGCAAAAACTACTTACAACGACACTTTGACATTTGTTCATGACGGTACAAATGAAGTTACACCTTGGGATATTTCACTCACTGGTGAAGGTCGCGATGAAATCACCAAAACTTTCACATATACAGGTGCAAAGGAGCAATTCCAAATCCCAGCAGGTGTGG
>CAYZQB010000029.1:5656-23795 GCA_964480395.1 uncultured Planctomycetia bacterium | reverse complement strand
ACCACAATATTTTGGAATGAAACGGTGTGTTGCCTTCGACTTCACTCAGGCAACATCGTCATCATTGACAGGCATGGATGCCTGTCCTACTGATTCTCTTTATTTATTCAGTGCTGCTTTGCACTCAGCGATTGCATCGGTTATTTGAGCCTGCTTTCCGAGTTCTGGTTCTTTATCAACCGCATATACAAGGTCTGAGAGCGCATCACGATATTTTTTCATTTTCAAGTAAATCAATCCTCTGGTTGCCAACAACATAGGGTCTTCGCCGGATTTATCCAGCAGTCCATTAATTCCAACAAGTGCTTTGTCCAATTCACCCAACTCGCGCCAGCAAATAATCCGCATCCTTTTCATAATCTTGATGTTTTCAGAATGAAAAGTTGGATTATTCTTTTCGAGGATATCGATGACTTTTGTGTAATCATCTTCAGCTTTCTTCCATTCTTTGAGAGCTAAATACAAGTTTCCTCTATTGGAAAGTGCATTTACGTTTTCAGGATTTTCTTCAATTGCTTCCGTCAATTCCTTTATTGCTTCGCGCCTATCTTCATCGGTAACAACAGGTTTAGCACCTTCTTTTTTACACTTATCAATCATTTGTTGGATTTCTTTATATTCTCCATATTCTTTGTTTATTTTAATCGCATTCACGAAATCTTCGTATGCTTCCTGAAATTTATCGAGTCGGTAAAATCCCTTACCTCTGAGAATGTATGCATCAGCAAATTCAGCATCTTTTTCGATGACGATGTTAAAATCTTCAATCGCTTTTTCGGTATCCCCGATTTTTCTTATGTATTCAGCACCACGTTTGTAATACAGGTAGTTTGTAGCGTCGTGATATTTCCATTTTGTTTCGTTTTTCAGCATCGCTATACAATCGCTGTAGTCTGTGATTGCAGCATCTCGTTGATATTTTGTCGAATTTATCAATCCGCGATAGAAATAATCATCAGGGCATTTTTCTTTTACGTTGGCTGGGTATTGAATGTCGATAACTTTATTGAGTTCATCAAAAATGTCTTTAAGGGATCTGGCAGAGTAATTATCCCAAAAATCACCGTCATCTAATTTTTTCTCGACAACTTCTTCAAAGAATTTTGTCATCAGCGTTTTATAATCTTCGGAACGGATAACTTCCTTCGGTATTACTGGTGTTTCATCCTTTTTATTCTCATCAGCATTTTCATCTGTTGTGTCAGTATTATTGTTGGTATCATCCTTTTTCTCGGTATCTTCAGGATTCTCAGCATCCTTTTTTGCAGCTTCAACCGGATCTTTTTGAAGCTTGTCATCGTCAGTTATATTGTCATTTCCGTTAATATTTTCAGTACTCTCATCTTTATTAATCCACCAAAGTGTAACCACTAAAACCACGACAATGACTACAAGACCGCTAATTATCAAGATAGTTTTCTTGTAATTCGATGCAGGTTTGACTTGATAATCCTCTTCTTCATCGTAATTGTCGTAATCTGTTCTGGATGCAGGTCGTTTTGCTGCTGGTCGCTGTTGATTTGCTGGTCGCTGACTTGCGGGTCTTTGTGCTGCAGGTCTTTGTGCTGCGGGTCGCTGTGCTGCGGGTCGCTGTTGATTTGCTGGTCGTTGCCCTTGCGGTCTTTGCTTTCTTCTTTGAGTGCCACCAGTTTGAGGTCTTGCAGGTCTTTGCTGAGAGGTTTTTTTCTTAATTCCAGAACCTATGCGAGTTCTATCGCCAATGGTTAACTTTTTTATGGCGGAGTCTGGTTTCTTCGGAACTGTAACGATGGCGTTGCAATCTGGACATTGAAATTGATCACCGGGATTATAATCAGCAACATCGAATTCCGCATGACAATTTGGACATTTTGCGATTCTTGTCATGATTTTCTCCAAATAATAGTTGTTTCAAAGAATTATACTTTCAAGCGATGAATGTTAAAACAAAATTAATATGCGAATTCTCAATATTTTCCCAAAGCACTTTATAATCAAATCAAAAAAACTTTTTTGAATATGCTCATTAGTCTGCGTGGGTCGTAACATTCTCATCGAAGTCATACAGACTTTCGGGCTTAGACCATTTTAGAGTATCTTTTTCAACCCATTCAAGTGTGCGGTTGTCGTTTGAGAAATACTCGACTTGAACCAGGTTCACAAGTACTCGATGGTTAAGAACACGGACTTTCATACCGGTCTTCAAAAGTCTTGTATCAGCAGTTAATTCACAGTCAAGACCGACCCTGGGTAGAGATTTCTTGAGATTTGCATAAAAATTGTCCTCATAATTCAGACAGCATTTAAGCCTACCGCAAATTCCTGAAATTTTCGTTGGGTCAAGCGTTGTCTGCTGATTCTTTGCCATCTTCATCGTTATCGGGTCAAAATACCAGAGATGCTGACGACAGCACTGCGCTCTGCCGCACATGCCTAAATCACCCAGCAGCTTCGCTTCGTCGCGCGCGCCAATCTGCCTTAGTTCAATGCGAACTCGGAATTCACGAGCGAGATCTTTCACAAGCTCCCTGAAATCAACACGTCCCGCTGCTGAGAAGTAAAAGATGATTTTATCCGAACTGAAAATGATTTCGACAGCAATGAGCTTCATCGGCAGGTTTCGGTGTTGTATTTGCTTGAAGCAGAAATCAAAATGTGTGCTGAGATCATCGCGAACCATATCACGCCAACGTTTCAGGTCGTTTATGGATGCTTTCCTAACAACTTTGCCTTCCAATTTATGTTCCAATCCGGATTCATTTTCTTGATAATCATCGGTAATCTTAAATTCATCAGCAGGTTTTGAACCTTGTCTGACAAGCCCCATCTCGATTCCACGATGCGATTCAACAACAACAAGATCACCAATTTTCAGGTCTGTGAAATCTGTCAGAAAAAGTCCATAGTACCTGAGTGCGCTAAATCTCACAACCACAGCAAATTTATAATTATCATCAATTAATGCATTTGAATCAGGAGATTGCATTGGCACATTATTACTGGCTTTATCCTCGAGATTATTTTCAGTTGATTTATTGATGTTTATTGAGTTAATTACAGTATTTCTTTCTGATTTTTTTGCATTCTCATCGTTCTTTCGTTCAGCATCCACTAAACTTTGCGGAAGCAGCTTTTTTTGTTTGTCTTCATCATTGAATTTATCTGTCATTCAGTCCTCAATTTGTGTCATTTTGTTATTAAATCAATTTCTGAGTCTAAAACAATGATATTTTGTAGCAAGCAATTGAAACAAATACACACATGAAAATGTACAGGAATTTAATACTGGATGATAATTTGAAAAAATCAGAGTTATTTTGACTTGAGGACGTAAATCATTCATGGTTTAATTGATTGGAATTCATAGGTTGCAGAATGAAAAGCACTAAATCGCATTCAAACGCATCACTGCTAAATGATTCTTTGCCGGGGATCAATTGGATTGCACTTGTTGGTCCACTCCTCGCCGGATTGGTTTTGCTTGCGATTATTTTGATTTTCAGCACAGAACTTACCAGCTTTTATCTCGGGATGTTTGGAGTGTCTATTGTCGGTGGTGGGAAATTTGTAATTCTTTTTGCATTGGCACCTGAAAAACTGCGTGCATCATTGGCAATCCCTGAAAGTATAAGCATTACATCTTACAAGATTATGTTTTCTGTTATGTATATCGAATGGGCACAAGGGATTGTGTTCCTGTACAATATAGATATTGTCAGGCGAATCAAATTCATTCGCAAGAAACTTGAGCATGTTCAGCTTGCAGCACAAAAGATGTTCGAGAAATGGCCTATTGTTCGAAAATTATCATTTGGAACTCTTATAGCGTTCGTAGCGTTGCCATTTCAGGGAACAGGCGCAATGGGCGGAGTAGTATTTTCGAGTGTTCTTGGATTGAAGAAAATTAAAACTCTTATTGGAATCATTCTCGGATCAATAATCGGCAACTTGTTTCTTGCAATTGGCGTCGATATATTTCAGAAAGATTTTGAAGCGATTATGAAAAATCCGATTACAATGGTAATTGTGATTGTAGTTCTGGTTGCAATAATCTGGGTTATCAACGTTTTAATGATTAAATCGTTGAAGGAACTTGCAGAGGAAGCACGAAAGCAGAAAGCACTTGCAGCGGTAGCAAGAACTGTCAATATCACATCCTTAAACATGAAAAAAGTCGATCTGCGCGTTATGCTTGATGTTTCTTTAGCATCAAGATAAACTTTTCATCATTTTCAAGAAATTTGAGTATTCGATAATAAATAAGCATATTACATTGATAAAATCGTTACGAATATGAAATTGATGGCTGTTTTGTTGAGCTTTGAAAAAAAATCATAGGTTTTTTGGATTAAAGTATTATGCTAACCCATTATTTTTTGCATTGGATTGCTGATGATTGGGATTATTGACTACGACTCTGGACATTTACTGAATCTTGCTTCCGCGGTTAAAAGAGCTGATGGTGAGTTTACCCTGATTAACAGTATGCCAAACGAGCAAATCGACAAATTAATTATATATGCCGGCATTAAAGTTACAGAGTTCTTATCGTTCCTTAAAAATAGTGAGCTTGATAAGTATATTGTAAATGCTTTTTCAAGAAAGATTCCGATACTAGCGATAAACAACGGCTTACATGTGCTTTATGATGTTTCTGAAAAGCAGAATGATACTGAAATCATTGAAGGCTTGCACCTGATTCCCGGCAGAATTAGGACAATTTCTCAGAAGATTCATGCTGATAGTTTCGCAGGCTGGAACACTTTGAAGACAAACAGGGAATTTGGCATAAAAGTAAAATTAAATCTGCTCAAAGGTATAAATATTGTTCAGAACGCAATGTTTTACTTTAATCAAACGAATTACGTCGAGCCCGATGATATGAGTACTGTCTTTGCTTTTTCAAATTTAAAAGACAATACACCGAAATCTCCGGAAAAAACCAATGAAATGTTGATACCAGCAATTATCAACCATGAAAACATATGGGGAATCGAGTTTTTGCCGGAAAAATCCGAACGAATTGGTATAAAACTTCTTAGAAATTTTGT
Source organism: uncultured Planctomycetia bacterium (assembly GCA_964480395.1). GTDB lineage: Bacteria > Planctomycetota > UBA8742 > SKZP01 > CAYZQB01 > CAYZQB01. The sequence continues at coordinate 18,765 of CAYZQB010000029.1, read as the reverse complement.
CAATTTTGTCCCCCTGAATAATACCGAGGATAACAATAACATCTAGATTTGGAGGATAGATGGAGTTTAAGCCTGCATCAGATGAAACATACAGAGAAATTGGCTTCATGAGTGGGTTGGAAATTCATCAGCAGTTAATGACTAGCAAAAAGCTTTTCTGCAGATGTCCATCTGGATTATATACGGATGAGTGGGATGCTGAGGTGCTAAGACACATGCGCCCGACGCTTTCAGAGCTTGGGGAATATGACGGCACAGCATTAATGGAATTTAAAACTAAAAAAAATATCATATATAGATTAAAATCAGAAAGCGTCTGCACATACGAAATGGACGACACTCCGCCGTTTCTCATGAACGAAGATGCACTCGACGTTGCAATACAGATGTGTCTCATGCTGAATTGTGAAATAGTCGATGAATTCCATATTTCACGGAAGCAATACTTGGATGGCTCGATTCCCACAGGTTTTCAGAGGACGTCGATTATCGGAGTCAATGGCTCGATTCCATACAAAGATGGGCGTAAAATCGGAATTACACAGATTTCTATCGAAGAGGATTCCTGTAGGGAAATTTCTGATGAAGGACATTATATTTATTTCAAGACGGACAGACTCGGGATGCCTTTAATTGAAGTCGTTACTGACCCTGATATGCGTCATCCTGATGAAGTTGCTGAAGTTGCTGAGATTATCGGTCGTCTGCTTCGTGCAACAGGCAAGGTTCTAACAGGTCCGGGTGCAACAAGGCAGGATGTAAACGTTTCCGCAAAAGGTGGTACACGAATCGAAATTAAGGGCGTTCCTTCGCTGAAATGGATACCTAAGCTTACCCATTATGAAGCATTTAGGCAGGTTGCATTGTTAAAAGTCCGTGAAGAACTCGCAAAACGCGGAATTACAAAAGATAATCTGACGTCCGAGGTTGCGGATTTAACACACTTGCTGCATGAATCAAAAAATGAGCATTTCAAAAAAGCATTGAAAAAACAAAGTAAAATAAAGGGAATCGTGCTAAGACGGTTGCATGGTTTGTTATTGCTTAGCACTCAGCCCGGCAAAACCTTTTTCCACGAGATTGTTGGTCGTTTGCGTGTGATTGCTTGTCTTGACAACATGCCTAATGCTTATCACACAGACCATTACCCGGATTATGCTAAATCTGATAATGATTTGCATAAGATTCTTCAGACTCTAAATGTAGGCAAAGATGATGTAGCACTTGTGGTTTGGGGTTCAGACATGGATACAACAACTGCATGCAAGGAAATCGTACTTCGCATTGAGGATGCGATAATTGGAATTCCCAGCGAAACCAGGCAGGCGTTTTCGTCAGGATTAAACGATTTTGAACGAATTCTGCCCGGAGCGAACCGAATGTATCCGGACACTGACCTTCCACCGCACGCGATTACAAAAGAACGCGTCGAAAAACTGCGTCAAGAGCTTCCAGAATCACCGCTCAAACGTTCTGCACGTTATCAGGGACTTGGAGCATCTTTCAAGGTTGCACGTGCATTGTCTATTTCGCCTTTTGCCAACCTAATTGAGAGATTGCTTGATTCCGGATTCTCAATAAAAATGCTGCAAACTGCGTTCTACGAATATCCGATTGCATTTAGTCGAGAAGGGCTTCAGTTTCGCAATATCCCAGCAGCAAGTCTCAAGAAGACATTCGAAATGCTTAAATCCGGAAGCTTCAAGCGTGAATATCTCTGGAATTTGATACACACGATAGCAAAAAAGCCTGAATGGATACCCGAAAATATACTCGAAAGAAACAAAATATTACCGACACTTTCGGAATCAGAAGTATTATCAATAATTGATGAGGAAATCTCGATAAAACCTGCAAAAGAACGCGACCTTAGCAAGATTAATGCTGAAAAGTACGTTGAGATAATGCTTAAGCATTATATGGGTAGAATTATGCACAAATGCAATGTCAAGGGCAGATTCGCAGGCAACAAGGTGGCAGATTTGCTTCGAGCTAAAATCTCGCATATTATTGAGCAGAAAAGGTAAACCGATGTTATAATGTCTTGAAAACAGCGGCTTCGGCGACAGCGAAAACACAGGTTCTCATATGGGTAAAGATCGAGATAGGGATGATTTCATCGATAAAGTACGCAAAGGAAAAATCGACGATGAGTCACTTATCGGACAGCTTTTTATTGCACTCTCTTCATGGTGGTATTCTGCGCAAATGCCTGTTGTTGGCGTAAGCCGAAAGGATTTGTCACAAATAATCCCGTCGGGTAGCTTAAATGAACTTCTAGTGAAATTGCAGGAAAAGCTCAGACAATTTAATCTTGAACTTGTTGAGTATAAATTTAATCGTCAGCAAATGTACTGCCTGCGCTCCAGTATTGTCGCACCTTCAATGCTGACAGAGAAGGAGCAATCTCTGCTTGGCGTGATTATACATCATATTTATTATCCGCTGATGATTGAGAATCGGCAAAAGGAGATTACGTCGGGGAAGCATCTGTTCAGCACGAGTGAGAACCTTGAATCTGATGTGTCTTCGAAGATTATGCCTGAGCAATTGCTAAGGGACAAAAAATCCGGTGATAAAATGCATATGGCACCACATATTGAGACTGCAATCCTGCGTCGAAAACTCGTCGGCAAATATTATAACAGCAAAACCGAACTTGACCGTCTGATATTGAAACTTGCTGACCTCGGTTACATAATCCTTGAAAGAAAACTGATATTTTTTGGTCCGCGCACATTATTTGAGTATCCGCTTGAATCACTTGAAGAAATTGCTGAATCCGTCGCTTTGCTCATGAAGTAACTCTTTGCATCTTTTTCTGGTACTCGAAAAGGAAAAATACGAAATCTAAAAAGGGTGCATGCACACCTCAAACTTATGGTAGGAAAAGATGTTAATTAAATTAACTTAGTAAAATTCTAGATATATCTAAATTATCTTTTCGCAGTTATAATGTTAATTGTCTTTACTTGCATGAAAGTTGCTTTGTGCATATTTACCACCAAGATAACTGACTGTAGCAATGAATAAAAAGAAACCATTAACCGAGATGATTAGACTTGAGAATAAAACTCTTAAATTCACTTGTTCACTATGTGGTAAACAGATGATTGCCTTGGAGAATCTTTCGGGAATGCAGGCAAGGTGTCCGCTTTGTCAAAATCTTTTTACAATTCCGAATATTAAAGACATTAGCAATGATGACTCCATAATAAAGTCAACCCAGCTTATTAGAAGTCAGGATATTGACAATTCAGAAATGTACAAACCCCAGAAAATCAAACCAATCAAGAATAAGGTGAATGATACGGATGAAGAAAACACTGACAATTTTCTTGATAGTATTTTGACCAAAAGCGTTTATTCCACGAAAAAACTTATCAAGACTTCGAAAAAATTTAAAAAAGACGATGTTTCAGCGTATTTTATGGATTTTGAAGTAATTGAGCGTTTGGGTGGTGGCGGTATGGGAGCGGTTTTTCTTGTCCGTAAAAATCATCAGGATTATGCATTGAAACTACTTGATCCGAGTCTGACAAGCGAGTCATCTTATCTCAAGCGTTTCGAACAGGAAGCATACCTTCTTTCAGAAATCCGACATGAAAATGTTGTTCGGGTATACGATTTTGGTGTTCACGAAAACCGTCCGTATATTTTGATGGAGCATTGTAATGGTCCAAGTCTTCGTGCGCTGGTAAGGAAAAACGGCTCGATGCCATGGCCCCTCTCAATCGCAGTTATCAAGAGCGTTGCGGAAGGATTGCGAGAAGCGTATAATCATGGGATTGTACATCGGGATATTAAGCCGGATAACATTCTTTTCAAATTTGACGAACGAAATCATGTGAAACTTGTAGATTTCGGGCTAATCAAGCAGATTGGCAAAATGAAGGTCAAACCTCAGAAATTAAAGTTATCCAAGCAGGATTGGATACACATTATCGAGGATTTTACAAGGCAGATTAAGCGTGTGTACAAAGGGCGTGACCGAAATTTGAGTTGGCAAAGCAAAGTCTCGATTATTCTTAACAAAGTTCGTGAGAATTTCAGGTGGAACAGAATTATAGATATTGATGACGAACTGATAAATTCGTTCAAAGAGCTTGACATAATGTCATCAGAAAATCATTCACTTGGATTGACTCGATCTGGGGAGTGTTTTGGAACTCCGAAATATATGGCACCGGAAATGTGGCTTGAAGTTCCGTCTGACTACCGTGCTGACATGTTTGCCTTAGGAATAACTTGGTTTTGGATAGTAAGCGGAAATCATCCATTTTCTGGCTCGAATGTAAGCGAAACAATGTTTTCGATTTTTAACAATCGACCATTGCAGATAGAAAATTTCGTTCACGTTACGCCGCGTTCTGCAAAAGCAATGCTTGAATGTTTAATGTCAAAACTGCCGGATCAGCGTTATCAATCGTATGATCTATTGATTGAGGATTTAGGAAGAATATTGCGCGGTGAAGAGCCGGTGATTGATTCTCTCGGTGAAATCCTGGTTTTGAATGAATCTATAAATTTTAATGATACTGACGAAGAAGCGGAATTTCTTTATGAGAAGCTTAAGATATTTTTAAAAAAGGTTGGGATTGAAGATGGTCTTTCAGGTTTTTGATGATAATACATTCTTTTTGTTGCAACGAAAATGCAGGATTTCTTAATACTTGCATTTGGTATAAAAATACGGAGAAACGCATGAGCATATACAAGGCTTACGATATTCGCGGGATTGTACCTGACGAATTGAACGATCGTCTAGCTGAAAAAATTGGAATAGTATTCGCGAACTTGATGCAGGAGGAAGCCGGGAAACAGGATGTAAGCATTGTAACAGCGAATGACATGCGTGATTCAGGTATTGGTCTTCTCAATGCACTTCACGCTGGTATGTTGAAAGCAGGCGCAAATATTGTGCATATCGGACTTAGTTCGACACCGATGTTTTATTTTGCTGCTGGTTTTCTTGGTGTAGATGGCGGAATTGCTTGCACAGCATCGCATAATCCTTCAAAGTACAACGGTTTCAAGATGGTTCGTGCTGGGAGTCGTCCAGTTTCGGAAGATTCCGGCATCAGGGAGATTGAAAAACGTGTTGCGGAACGTAGATTCAGATTCGGACAGGAACAAGGTAAAATTAAATATCTTAAGATTTTTGATGAATATGAGCAGAAATTGTTGAGTTTTGCACAAAACACTGACAAAATACTGCGGGTAGCGGTCGATGCTGCAAACGGCATGGCTGGGACGTATAAACCGATACTCGACAAACTTGGATTTGATTTGATGCCGATGTTTTTCGAGCTTGACGGTGCATTTCCCAATCACGAAGCAAATCCGTTGAAGATTGAGAATTTAAGAGCAATTCAGACAGAAATGCACGAAAATCAATATAATTTCGGTGTGGCGTTTGATGGCGATGCTGACCGGGTAATGTTTCTTGATGAGTTGGGCGAAGTTATCCCTGCAGATATAATGACTGCCTTGATTTCGCAGACTGTGCTGATGGAGCATGCTGGTAGTGCAATAGTATATGACGTGCGTTCGTCGCGAATTGTGCCTGAACTCGTGAAAATACTTGGTGGCACTCCGGTGCGTGAGAAAGTCGGTCATTCGTTTATCAAGGAAACTATGCGGAAGTGTGGCAGTTGGTTCAGCGGTGAATTTAGCGGACATTTTTATTGGCGTGAAATGTATGTTTCTGATAATGCACTGCTAACCGTGATTTATGTCGCAAATATTCTCCGCGAATCTGGAAAAAACCTAAGTGAACTAGTTAAGCCACTAAAGAAGTATTTTCATTCGGGTGAATTGAATTTCCGCATTGAAAACAAAGATGAAATGATGGAGAAACTCGCTGAGCACTTTAATGACGGTAATGTAAACAGAATTGACGGCGTGAGTGTGAGTTATCCGAGTTGGTGGTTCAACGTACGCCCAAGTAATACTGAGCCTTATCTGAGATTAACAGTTGAAGCAGAAACCTCTGAAGAGCTTTCCGAAAAGCTATTAATTATCAAGAATATTCTCTCCTGAACATTAAATAACTACATTTAGCGATGATATTTTGCGCATAATCTAAGAATGTTGTGATTTGCGGAGTGTTTCTTGTGTAATTTGTTTTGCATATTCGACACCAGGCTGATTAAACGGATTTATAGAAAGGAAATGTCCATCCAGAGCTGTTGCAAACTCAAGTCCGAAAACGAGTTCTCCAATGGTTTCAGGCGAGATATCGGGCAGAATCAGACTCAGATTTGGTTTATTGAGTTCGGTCAGAGCTTTTTTTACTGCGTAAAGCTCTGCCTGCAAAATTTCTGTTACCGTATGATTGTGAATATGATTGATTTTCTCTGATGTTGGAGCAGGTGGTTGTGGAATGCTAAAATCTCGCCTGAATCCAAGCACTTCAACGAATGTAAAGATTTTATCGTTTGGACCTTCGATATAAAGTTGAAGCTGCGAATGTTGATCTGTTGTACCAATTGCTGATGCTAGCGTCTGACCAGTGAAAATTGTTTCACCGGATGTATTATATTTTTTACCGAGAGATTCAGCCCAAAGCTGTTTGAACCACGCTGACAGAGATTTTAGTGCATTTGCATAGGGCATAAAAACCTGAGTAGATTTATGCTTCGTTGTCCAGAACAGATATTGAATAAGCGCGAACGAGTACGCCCAATTCTGTGGGAATTTTGCACTAAAGCATTTTTCACGTGCCAGTGCAGCCCCCTCGATAATTTTTTCAACATTAATGCCGCAAAGTGCTGCTGGCAAAAGTCCCACAGGTGTCAGTGCTGAGAATCTACCGCCGACTTTTTCCGGAATATTGAATGTTTGAATGTTGTGTTGGTTTGCGAAAGAGCGAAGCCAACCTATTAGCGGATCTGTAATAAAAACAAAATGTGAATGCCAGGTTTCACCGAGATGTGCTTTGACAAATTGCTGCATAATATTAAAAATCGCAATCGTTTCGGTCGTATGTCCGGATTTTGAGATAACAATAAAAAGTGTGCGTGCTGGTGTGCATAAATCAAGAATTGTACCGATAAGTTCCGGCTCGATGTTGTCAACCAGATGAAATCGCGGGTCTTCGCCACGTGCAGATTGTTGTAGAAGATTCCAAGCAGGATGATTCAACGCTGTTTGAAACATCTGGCTCGCAAGCGCACTTCCCCCGATGCCCAAAACAACAATATCTTCATATTTTCCACGGTTCTGCTCTCTAAATTCACGAATTTTGTCAAGCTGATGTCCGTCAGACGACACAGGTAGATTCAGAAAAGAAATCTCATCATCTGTAAAAGTTGCTTTCACAGCGTCTATATGTTCGATAGCGTTGGCATAAGCTGTTTGGATAAATTCCTGTGATATACCGGAATCACCGATGTTTCCTTGCATACATGCTGTAAAATCAATATCAATTCCCATATTGTCTCCGAATTAATTTAAATATCAAAAAAAACAATAAAAAATATTCGAGTTTATCTATCAAAATATTTATCTAATTTCGACAACGGAATCATAATTGATGTTGGTCGTCCGTGCGGGCAAGCATAAGTTGTGTCAACAGTTTTAGATTGATAAATTAAAGCTATCATTTCCTCGCGTTTAAGTGGATCACCTGCCTTGATTGCCGCTTTACATGCGATTGTTGCAAGAATCAGCCATGTGACTTTAACAAAATCGGGTTTTACATCGTCTGAAATAATAGAACCGAGTGTGTTTTCTAAAATCTCTTTGACCTTAAATCTTTTTGATAGAAGCATTGGAACAGCATAAACTTCCCAGAATTCATCTTTCTCATTAAACTTTATATCGAAACCAATTTTGTTTACAATATCTGAAAAATCATGCATAAGAGATGTTTCATAAGTATCTAAATCAAGAATTTCAGGAGTTAATAGAAGCTGTTTTTCTATATTTTTATTTTCAAATTTTTTTCGCAGGTTTTCAAAAAGAATTCTTTCATGAAGGGCATGCTGATCGTAAAATTCGATTCTATCTTTATATTCTGCAAGAATGTATGAATTTTTTATTTGGTACACATCCAGAATTTCATCAGTATAAATTTTATCGTTTTTCTCAAATAAAGGTGAAACAAAAATATCAGGACGTAACTGAAATTCGTTCTGCTCAGAAGTATCACAGGTATTTAACTTTCGTTTTGAGAAATCGTATTTATCTGAATTATCAGGTTCCTCTGGTGGTTCTGACGAAACGAACTCTATCTTTTTGGGTCTCAATAATTGTATATCATCTGATTTAATAGCTGGTTCAAAAGATAGGTGTTTTTGGTGAGTTAATTTATCTGCGGACAATTGTAACGGTATTTGAGGTTCGTGCCTTGAGTATCTATCTATTTCTTCATCATCAAAATCAATAACTGTATTAGAGCTATCTTTTCGAGCGGCAGCCCTACTTTGCACTTGATCCAACATATCCTGTAAATTAACAATCGGCATTTTAGCATTGTTTAGGGTTGTTCTAATTAAATTTCTAAAACGTGCAAAAATCTTTTCATGCCTAAAAAAACGAACTTCAAGTTTTTGTGGATGAACATTTACGTCGAATTCATCAGTAGGCAAAGTTAGAAATAGAAAAACTGCGGGATATTTACCCGAAGGCATGTATTCTCGATATGACATCAAAATAGCATTCATTATTCCTTTATCCCTAATTGGTCTTTTATTAAGGAAAATATGTACACTTTTGCTGTTGCTTTTCTTAATATCTGGTGAAGAAATATATCCTTCTATCTTCAAGTCTTTCTCGAAATGATTACTCGCAAGAAGATCATCATAAAGTTGTTTCGGATAAAGTTGCTGAATTCGCTGTTTCAAATTATCTGCTTTGTCCAGGATAAAAACTTTGCGTGAGCCATGATATAGGCTTAAACTGATATTCGGATTGGCTAAGGCAATCTTACTTAATTCATTACTGATATATGCTATTTCTGTAGATTTCGATTTCAGAAACTTAGATCGAGCAGGTATATTTTCGAACAATCCGACAACTTCAATTTTCGTGCCGTCTGCAAAAACACAGGGTTTTATTTCACCAGCTGTACCGAATTTGGATTCAAGTTTAAAAGCTCTATCAGCATCGTGTTTTTTTGAGGAAATAGTTACTTTGGATACCGATGAAATAGAAGCCAATGCTTCCCCACGAAAACCGAACGAATTTATATCGCTTATATTCTTGAAATCCGAAAGTTTTGATGTTGCATGTGCTTCTAACGCCATCAGCAGGTCTTTTTCAGAAATTCCGACGCCATTATCGTTAACCGAAATAAACGTTTTTCCACCTTCTTCGACATTTACTTCAATTTTGTCCGCATCTGCATCAAGAGAGTTTTCTACAAGTTCCTTGACAACTGCTGCTGGTCTCTCAATCACTTCACCTGCAGCAATCCTATTGATCACATCGTTTGGAAGTTTAATAATCTTGTCAGTTTGATTGTTCTTCATCAGTACAGCCTAAAAAAAAACTGAAATTATCCGATAATATTACCATACATCTCGGAGATTTCAAAATGCAACCTTATCGAGTTTGGGCGGAAATTGATTTATGCAAATTAAAACATAATCTTGCTGAGATAAAACGATTCCTGAATCCAGGTACAAAAATCCTTGCGGTCCTTAAAGCTGATGCATACGGTCATGGAGCGGTTGTCATTGCGAAATATCTTGAAAAAAAAGTCGATTATATCGGTGTCGGCGATTCGCAGGAAGCCCTTGAGCTTAGACAGGCAAGTATTAACATTCCAATCATCGTTCTGGGTACTATTGTAGAAGGTGAAATGAGTCAGGTCATCGAAGCTGACATAACCGTTGCAGTACATACGCTTGAGCAGGTGGCAAAATTAAACGAAGAAGCGAAAAAGCAGAATAAAAAAGTGAAAATTCATTTATTCGTTGATACAGGCATGGCTCGACTTGGGGTCAGTCATACACAGTTTGCAACCGTGCTTAAAACAATAAAATGTTGCGACAACCTCATATTCGAAGGGATTGCCAGTCATTTTTCGAGTGCATCAGAAAAAAATCCGGTTTTTTCGTATTCTCAGCTTGATAGGTTCATGTGGGTTCTCAATCATGCTTCAAGAGAAAATTTTACGCCAGAAATGATTCACATTGCAAATTCTGCTGGTTTTATAAACTACCCAGCATCGCAATTTTCGATGATTCGCCCCGGTTTATCACTTTTTGGAATTAATCCCGGATATCAAACGAAGGAGCATCCGCAGCTTCAGCCGATTCTTTCGCTGCATTCCCAAATTGCCTTCATCCGAAAATCAGTTTCCGAAGGTTCACCGATTTCTTACGACCGCAATTATTATACGTCATGTCCGACTGATATTGCCACAATCCCTGTTGGGTACAATGATGGCTACCGCAGGCTATTTGCGAATCCTTCACCTTATGGCAAAATGGCGGAAGTGATTATTCAGGGGATTACCGCACCAGTTGCTGGAAAAGTAACAATGGATTATACAATGATTGATGTTGGTCATATTCCTGAGATTCAGGTGGGAGATAGGGTAACTTTAATCGGAAAGCAAGGCAACTCGGAAATAACGGTAGAAAATCTTGCGGACAAAGCACTAACGATTCCATATGACATTTTTTGCGGATTAAGCAAGCGGGTTGTCAGACTATATAAATTAGACGATGACGGTGATTTTCTTCCAGCGGAAAAAATAATTGCATTGCTTAATCAAGAATCTGAATCAGTATCGAAATTGAAGTAAATTTAAAATTTACAATTAATAAAAAAATGTTATAAATTATAAATGGGTGACAGGGCAAAGGGGAGTGCTTGTAAGGACAACCATGGAAGATTCTATGCACTCATTATACAACGAAATTCTCGGTGGACTTATTCGAAGTATGTTACATGATTTCAACGGTCCATTAAGTTCGATTATTGGTTATTCATCGAAGAATATCAGTAATTCACTAGACATTGAAGGAGATTGGGGCATTATTTTTGAGCAGGGAAAGATACTCTGTGAGAATATCAGATATTGGCAGAATATCGCTCGGAAACAAGTACCACATTATAATGGGGATGTGGTGAAACTTGCTAGATACGTATTTCGCGGGTTCAAATCAATTTATTCTTCGAGATTAGCACTTGTGATGGAGGAGGATGTAAAGGACGAGAATTCAGCATGTATTGCACTTAATCAGGTGGAACATTTGTATTTCTGGGTTTTTCTTTTCACATATTTTATTGGGATTTTGCCTGAGGATACTAAAGGAAAGCTGGTAATTTCGATATGTGATAAAGTAAATATCGAAATAATTGCTGAATTAATCGCTGAAAACATTATAAAAACTGACTATTCTCTCAAATTGATGAAAACATTGCTTGATACTGTTACTGAAATTATGCTTGAGCAAGAGGTGCACAACAATAAGCTTAAGGTTGTTCTCAGGAAAAAAGATGAAATATAATTGCTTGATACATGTGCGTTTTCATATATAATCAAATAATCGGATAAATCGTATAAATATTGGTGAAATTTTTACGCGCCCGTAGCTCAGCTGGATAGAGCGACTGCCTCCGGAGCAGTAGGTCGAAGGTTCGAATCCTTTCGGGCGTGCCACAAAACACAAGGGTTAGAGTACAAACACTCGAATCCTTTTTTATTGATTTCAACGCAAAATACATGCTAAAAGTGCGAATCTTCAAAGTATTTGGTGATTTAATGCGTATAAAACGCTTTCAAAGTCGACAACATATCAGCACAGCTTAAATCCTCAGAACTTCAAATTCCGTTTGGCAAGTACTACAGCAAATGTGGTACAATCCGAATATATTTCGCTTTGTTTTGTTTTTTCTCAGTACTCTTTGAATCTCACAAACAATCATTATTGAAAATCACTTGATTTCAACGTGTAAAATTTTAGTATATGATAAATAGCTAACTCGGAGGATAAAATGATTGATAATCGCTTTTTTGAAGAATTTGACGAATTCGAACAGAAACGCAAAAAAAAACTCGAAGATGAAAAACGTGAAAAAGAAAAAGAAGATTTTAGGATATTCCTAAAAAATTTAGTACCGACTTTTCACGACTATATTGAACAGCTTAAAAGGAGAAATGTTAAAGTCGAACATAGCATATCTGACCAAGACATAAAATTTATGTTGTTCTATAACGATGGTGGTGAACATGGATTTAGCTTAAATATTGCTGGTATAACATATTATTGCACAAATCACGATGGTAGAAGGTCCTGCGCTGAAGATCCATCCTATAAAAAATACGCAGGTGAAAAAATTGCCAGTTTACTTCAGAAAGTAATTAAGGAATTCCAGTTCAATGCTGAAAGGCATAAAGGGATGATGTTCGAAAATTAGATTTTTAAAATGATTTAATTATTGATTTGTAAATTAAGGTGGATGTTTATTCCTTTCAACTAGAAGTGTTAGACCTCCCATCAAACAAAGTTACAGAACTATCAGAATTGATTGAAATTGCAGGATTAGAGACTATTATTACAATATCGAACATGATTATTTTTCGAATGAATTTTATTGAGTTTTGCGTAAAATTATCTTTGAACCTGCTTCAAAAGAACATCTAAAGGAAAGAAGTCAACTACATAAAATTATAGAAAAAAATACATGGATTTTTGATGATGCTTATTCATTAACAGGTAGTGATAGTCAACTTGAACGTCTTTGCATAGAAAAATCTGATATAATATGGGGAATAAAAGACTTAACAAACAACAATAATATTACTTCCAAAAATATTCCAGACCTGCTATTATCGCGAGTGTTAAGACAACCACATGCACCAGAAAAAGAACATTTAGTAATCGAATTAAAACGACCAAAAGTAAAAATTGATGAAAAGGCAGCTTCCCAAATTAAGAGATATGCTAGAGTTGTTGCAAGCAATGAATTGTTTAAGATATCAGAAACAAAATGGGTTTTTTGGGCTTTATCTAACGATATGACAAAGGAGGTCGAAGCTGATTGTAATCAAACAGGCAGACCCAAAGGAGTATTATTGGATGAAGAAGATGGAAGAATTACTGTCTGGGTAAAAACATGGGCAGAATTATTCAGTGAATGCCAAGCGA
>CAYZQB010000029.1:0-5556 GCA_964480395.1 uncultured Planctomycetia bacterium | reverse complement strand
AGAATTACTGTCTGGGTAAAAACATGGGCAGAATTATTCAGTGAATGCCAAGCGAGACTAGATTTTATTCAGAAAGATATTGAGTATTCCGCATCTAATGAAGATGCTTTTAAATCGTTGAAAGAGAAATATAAGAACCTTTTACCTTCAGATGATAATAATAAATCACAATAGAGGATTTGGTTTATCAAGATTTTCAATCATTCTTGTATCCTCAAGTGTAAGATACTCAATAATATGGATATTGCTATAATTGCTATTTTATCAAGGTTGCTGAATGCCCTTCAACGTAAGCGAGATTCGTTTTCGACGCACATCAACCTCAAGCACTTCAACATTAACTTTCTGCCCGACCTGCACAACCTCCGACGGGTCGTCAACATACTCGTCTGCAAGCTGAGAAATATGCGCAAGTCCATCCTGATGCACACCAACATCAATGAATGCCCCAAAATTCGTTACATTTGTAACAAGCCCCGGCAGCTCCATACCTTCCTCAAGATCACCAATTTCTTCAACGTCCGCAAACTTGAAAATCTCGAACTTGCCACGAGGGTCACGTCCTGGTTTATTCAGCTCAGAAATAATGTCAGTGATTGTTGGAAGCCCGACACCTTTGTCTTCATCAACAAAATCACGCGCGCTGATTCGGTCAATAAGTTTCTTCTGCCCGATAAGCTCTGGCAAACTCACTTCAAGCTTTTTCGCCATCTGCGATACAATCTTATAACTTTCAGGATGCACCGCTGTATTATCCAAAATATTGTCACCTTCACGAATACGCAGAAATCCCGCACATTGTTCATAGGTTTTTCCACCCAATCCTTTAACCTTCTTGAGTTCGCGCCGATTCTTGAAAAAACCATTCTCCTCTCGATGAGTAGTGATATTTTTTGCTGTTTTCTGATTCAACCCGGAAACATAACTCAAAAGTGCCCACGATGCAGTATTCAGGTCAACACCGACAGCATTCACGCAATGTTCAATTACCCGGTCAAGTGCTTGCTTCAGCTTTTTCTGGTCAACATCATGCTGATACTGTCCAACACCGATAGATTTCGGATCAATCTTCACCAATTCCGCAAGCGGATCCTGCAATCTGCGAGCAATTGAGATTGCGCCACGAACCGTAACATCAAGGTTCGGAAATTCCTCACGGGCAAGTTTTGACGCAGAGTAAACAGATGCACCGGTTTCAGCGACAACAATAACTTCAAATCGCCAGTCTGTTGCTTGTTTCTGCAATTTACGCAGAAAATCTTCGGTTTCCCTGCTTGCAGTGCCGTTGCCCAATGCGACAAAATGCAGATCATGTTTTTTCAACAGTTTTAGCACAGTATATGAAGCACCTGCGATATCCAACTTCGGAGCAACCGGATAAATCACGTCATTTTCGAGAAAAACGCCGGTTTCAGAGATCGCTGCACATTTGCATCCCGTTCGATAGCCAGGGTCAAGTCCAAGTACACCTTTTGCACCAAGCGGTGGAGAAAGAAGAATAGGCACAAGATTTTTCGCAAAAACTTCAATTGCATCATTGTCTGCATCTTCGGTAAGATATTTGCGAGTTTCTGTAACCATCGACGGGTAAACAAGCCGATTGTAGCCATCAACAACCGAATCTTCGACAAAGCCTGTGAATACAGAAGAGACTGGTTGTATAAATCTTGGTGAAATTTTCGATGATGCGCCGTCTTCATCAACCTCGATTTTCACGTTGACGGCTTCTTCGCGTTCACCCCTGTTCCCAGCAAGAATTCTGTGTCCGGGAATTTCATCAAGCTTATATTTAGCTCCATCAAGGTCCTTAAACTTGCCGGTCTCATCCGTTGCATTCTCAACGGTATAAAACGCCATTTTACCTGTATCCCAGAAATAATCACGTATCTCAGCACGAACTTCGGTATTATGTGCTACTTCTTCGGCAATTATGTATGAAATCCAGAGTTCGACTGTGTCAATATCCGGCAGCTCCTTCTCCTCATCAATATATTGCTCAAGTTCAGAACGTTCTTTCAACTCCCCAGACATTATCTTCATTGCAGGTTCCTCAAGCCCTTTTTCACGCCCAATCTGTGCTTTTGTCCGACGTCTAGGCTTATAAGGTAAGTACAAATCCTCAAGCTCATGCAATGTCGTAACCGAGTTAATCTGTTTCTCAAGTTCTTCTGTGAGTTTGCCCTGGTCTGATATCGATTTCAAAATGAAAGTCCGTCTGTCCTCAAGCTGAACCATCTCATCAAAACGTTTTTCAATAATCTCAATCTGAGATTCATCAAGCGAGCCGGTTAATTCCTTCCGGTATCTGGAGATAAACGGAATCGTATTTCCCTCGCTAAGCAGCTTTATTACACTTGTAATACTATTCAGAGAAATCCCCAACTCACCGACCATTTTGACTATCAGATGCGTATATTCTTCAAAATTCTTAGCTTCCATATTTTCCCCGTTTTTTTCAACATTTTACAATAATTGATACTAACTACAATTATATGAAATTACTAAAGCTCAAATTTATTTTGTACATACCTATGCAAATCAGATAGAATAAAAATATTAAGCTATTACTTGGAAAATGTATGAAAAACAAAGGTTTTACGCTTGTCGAAATGCTCGTTGCAACATTCATCTTTTCGATGCTCGGGTTAGGATTAGTATCGCTCATGCGTGAGAGCAACAAAATTTGGCAGGATCAGGAAAGCGTTAAATCGTCTTATAGCAAGGCATTGAATGTGATTTCCCAGATTTCAATCGATATACAGAGCATGGTTACAGATTCGAATCAAAACGGAAGATTAATAATTGCTCGAGATCCAATCGGCAGGCTTATTGTCGTGTTTACAAAGTATCTTCGACCTGACGTTCAGGATCCTATATTAAGGAATTCTGGACTTGGTCTTGCATATCTTGATGAGGAAGACAATCCATGGAATGATAAAAGTAATGAGAATTCTGGATATGCTCACTATTTTTATCCAAAATCACCGGGAAATATGCTTTTACCTTCAACAGGAAAAGCTGAAGTTGCTTACGTTTTCTCGCCTTATCCACGTATGAAAGTTGTGCTGCGTTCCGGCGAAGAATACGAAGGTGAAAGAGTACCCAACCCAAATACAGAAACATCGGGCTTGAGTTTTTTTGATGAGGATATAATTGCATTGAAAATTACTTCAGGTAGAAATCAGGGAACGGTTTTGTTTGAAAGAAACGAAATTTTCCATCAAAAATATCTTGGATATCCGTTATATCGAGGATTTGTAGCACCTCCAGGCGCACCTGAGGACGAAAATGTTCCCGGTTCAGGTTCGCTTTTCACAGATTTTGTCGCTCGTGATAGAAATGTTCACGTTTGGATGACAGATGTTCGTTCGACACTCAATCAGATTGAGGATTCTGGTGTTTATGATACAGGTGATCTGGCATCTTGGCTTATTGATTTTGCGCCTGATATGGAACTCAAATACGTATCATTTGCTGATGCAGTAATTTATGTTGGTGTACAATATTGGTATGACGGTGATGCCGCGAGAAACGGCGAAGGAGCAACATGGGTTCCGAATGATTTTCCAGATATGTATGATGATATTCCTGCTGCCTTATACTTTGACTCGGCAAGAGGTGGTTTCCCAAGTGCATTGCGACTGACGGTTACAGCGATGCCTACACAAGGTTCACTCAATGTCGGTAATCTGACAAGTGAGATATCATCAGCCGAAGAAACGATTCGAATTACAGGTGGCGGAATATTGCCAAGTTCCGGTGACGGCTTCCCATTTGTACTTATTGGTAATGAATGGGTATATTTCAGCGGCAAAAACGGAAAAACGTTGACGAATTGTTATCGAGGTACTCGTGGAACTTTTGCTGCCACTCATCCAGCAGGTACGCCTGTTTATTGGGGAACGACTTTGCAGAAAATTATTCCGATACAAAAATAGAATTCAGGCAAGCTCAGCTTGTCTTATACGAATCAAGAATATATAAAATTTCTTGCTTTGAACTTTGCAGTACTTTTAATCCAGGTTTAACTTATGCCCCGAACACAGCAATCATCGAAAATCTCGAAAAAATCCTTCAGAATTAATCGAAAAATGTATATTTTTCTAACATTAATAATTTTTGCTCCAATTTTATTCACAAGCTGCTCAAGTACTAATGAAAACAGTAATGCCAATAATTTGTTACTTAATTGCAACGCTTTACAAGGTCTTTATCGCTCAGTTGTTGAAAAAGTTAGACCTTCAATTGTTGCTATCAGCACGCAGAATTCTTTTGATGTCGGCTTTGGCACAGGTGTGATTATTGATGAGTCAGGTCTGATTCTTACTTCAGAACACGTTGTTTCAAATGCAAAGAAGATAAGCATACTTTTAAATAATCAGAGAATTTTTGATGCAAAAACAATAAGTGCTGATGAAACAACTGATCTTGCGATTCTGAAAATTGACGATGCTGAGAATCTTGTACCAATTGAATTCGGTGACAGCAGCATGGTTAAAGTTGGTGATATTGTATTTGCATTGGGCAACGCTTTCGGGCATTCATCAAGGGACGGTCAGCCAACAGTTACGCAAGGAATAATCAGCGCTCTGAGTCGGGTTGCAACTTCTTTGACAACAAATCGACGCTATTGGGACGCGATTCAACATGATGCGTCGGTGAATCCCGGTAATAGCGGAGGTCCATTGGTTGATATTACCGGTAAAATGATCGGATTAAACGGTGTTATTAATTCGAAAACGGGCAGCAATGCAGGCGTGAGTTTTGCGGTACCTGTTAACATCATCAAGAAATTTCTACCAGCACTTAAACTTGGCAAAAAGATTGAGCACCCGTACCTTGGTATCTCGGAACTCAACAATGTGATAACGAAAACCGATGAATTGGAGATTCGCGGAGTGCAGATTGGTGCTGTTTCACCTGAATCACCAGCATCGAAGGCAGGTTTGCAGAATCTTGACATAGTGATTGGTGCGGATAGTAAAAATCTTGTCAACACAGTCGAATTGTACAATTGGCTTTACAACAAGAATCCCGGCGATATTGTTGTATTCCAGATTTTGCGTTTTAAGAAGGACAAATCAAAAGCGGAAGTCAAATTGATTGAATTCAAACTCGGTACAATTCCAGCCAAGAAAGAAACTCAATGACAGCAGTTTACATCATTCTGGTGATAATATTCTGGGGTGTTTGGGGAGTTTTCGGCAAAATCGCAACGAAATACAACCATGAATATTCAGTGATTGCGTTGTCATACCTGATTTATCCATTAACTTCACTTATTCTGTTTTTCCTTATTAGGCATGAAAAAATCAAGATTTCATGGGATTTCCGGTCTTTATCTTTCATTTGTCTTGCTGCAGGTTCAGCAATCTTGGGTACAGCGTTTTATTATATTGCACTTGCCAAGGGTAACACTGCCATTGTCGTGAGTTTATGCGCACTTTATCCAGCAATAACTTTAATTTTCGCATTATTTGTGCTTAACGAGAAGCTGACACTTCAGCAAATAATCGGTATTGCTGTAATTCTCATTGGTATATTTCTCATCAGTTA
>CAYZQB010000028.1:0-24433 GCA_964480395.1 uncultured Planctomycetia bacterium | reverse complement strand
CCAAATTATCGGAATCAGGACAACAGTTATAATGAGGAATCCATATTTGAAATAACCGGTGAATTTCGGCAGTTTTATTTTTTTCCCGGGTATTTTATGGAATAACTCCTGAATAAAGCCGAACGGGCATATCCATCCGCAAAACATTTTACCTACAAGCACCCCGACAACAACAAAGATTCCAAGAACGCAAAAAGGCACGACACCTGCTTCGAATAAATTCCCCATCGCACCGATTGGACAGGCAAATGCTGCTGCGGGACAAGCGTAACAATTCATCACTGGAAAGACCACATTCATGTTCTGAAAATATTTTTTGAATATTTCAAAGCTGATGAATCCAAGACCGCCTAAAAGTATGAATGGATTGAGAAGAAACAAAAAAACAATCTGAAATGTGCGTCTTAATTTACGAATTTTTATCAGTTTGTATTCTTGCGAGTCTTTATTTTTGGTATTGATCTTCTTTATTTCGAACCAACTCATTACATCTCCGATGCTATCCTGCATTACAGGCAACATTTTACACTTCTGCAATCTGTATCAAACTCAATTATTAAAATATGGCATTTCGAGTGCAAATAATTTTAGTTTTACTGCAACCTTTGGTATCATCGATTAAATGAAATTATGTAAATGTAAATTGGAGTTCTCATGGCAAAGATTGTTGTAACTATCCCTGGTGGTCGCAGAAAAACCTACATGCTTGACAAGAACGAGACCATTATTGGGCGTTCACCAAAATGTGAAGTTGTTATTGATGATAAAAAATCATCCAGAGAACATTTGAGAATACAGACGATTGCGGGGGTTATCTCAGCAGAGGATTTGAATTCCTCTAACGGTACAATGTTTCTTAATCAGAAAATTACAAAGAGAACGATAGAAGACCGCGATATTTTAACAATCGGAGACGTAAAGATTCAATTTTTCTTTGATGATAATGCTAATCCTGACATTGCTATTTCAAAGAAGAAACGCAGTTTCGAGCAGGCAGCAGAAGCAAAACAGCTTGTTCAAATTAATCCCGACGGTTCATGTGTTGAGGCTGAAGGTGACATTTTTAACATTGAGATTCTTGATGGTGATTTCCGTGGATTGAGAATCGTACTTACAGGCAAATTGACGGTGGGTAGACATTCGCAAAACAACCTTGTTCTCACCGGTAAAAAAGTATCGAGTCAACATGCAATACTCGATAATATTGGTGAAGAGTACTTTTTAACAGATCTGGGCTCAACTAATGGAACTTTGCTCAACACTAGAAAAATCGAGCCGAACAATGCCTTCAAGCTTCATCATGGTTCAGTAATTGAAATCGGTGAACACCGAATAAGTTTCAATGTACCAACAAATATGAGACCGCAAGCAAATGATACATCAGCAATTCGCATTGAAGAATTGACGGTTCTTGCTTCGCATTCGCTCATTTTCGTCGGTGGTGACCGAAATAGCGAGAGAATGCCGATGTTAAAGCGAATCACAATCGGCAGGAAGGATTTCAATAATATCTGTCTGCCTTCACTGCAGGTTTCAGGAGAACATTGTGAAATTTATTTCGAGAATGAACAATTTATCATCAGGGACACAGGTTCTATAAATGGCACATTTGTTAACGGTCGCAAAGTCAGAAATCATGTCATTTTGAAACACGGGGATATGATAACTGTTGGCGAAACTATGTTAGCATTTGATCAAGCAGGTTTGGCTCTCAACATCAACGATAACCTCAGGAAAATTCGTGCATGGTCTCTGCGGAAAATAAGAAAAGCCGTTATTTTCTCATCGATGTTACTTATAGCAGCCCTAATAGCGTTGATTGTAGTTTCAAAGTTTACAATCGATTATCTCAAGGAGTCAAAGATAAAAAAGATTGGGAAAGATCTTCAATCCATTGTATATGCAGGAATTGAGACTCCACAGGGATTTAAAACATATCCTGAAATGTCCTTTGAGTATACTGAAATACAGAATACAGAAATTCAGGGTTGGAATCTGTACATTCAAGATAGAAGCTGTGATTTTAGTTATGATGATAGATTTAAAAATGATGGAAAATGGGCACTTGCTGTTAGACCTGATATCGCCCGGAATCAGAAAGCTGAGATTAGATTGAGAACAAACAATGCTCTAAATTTGAAAATGAAAAGCGTTGTAGATTTCAATGCAATCGAGATTACTGCGCTTGTGTCAGCTAGAGATTTTACAGGATTGACAGGAATTCGCGTTATCTGGAATACTCAAACAAATCCTGAAACAGAAACCGTTAAAATCGTTGAAAGTTCCCAATTTATGAACAATGTTTACAAAGAAATGAAATGTCTGGTTGAGGTGCCAAAGAATGCTATTGGGTTTGGAATTGAGTTATTCTTACGTGGGAATGCATCAAAAATCTGGTGGGACAAAATTATCGTAAAAAAAGCAATGAATGCTGAAATGTCCATATTCAATCCGATAACATTGCCCGATGTTAATGCTGAAGATAATGTAACTTCTGCAAAAAATCTTTCTATGTCAATTGATAGACCGATATCAGCGAATATTAAAAGAGGAAATCTCGAAGTGATTTCAGGGATTTCTCCGGTGTTACTATGTGATAATAACGTTATTTCTACCAGTGATTCAAAAGATACTGAAACAAGTAATACACAAGCTGAAAACAAGTATACGGTTTCAATGGGGATTGAAGACATGCCGTATATCCAAATTGCCAAGCTTAATGATGAAGTATATGAATATAAAATGCACCTTTACAGCATAGCTAGCAATACTCTGTTTCCGCTGACGATAGACTATGCTCGAACCAATAATTACTACGAAATCGTGCCTGATTTAACAGAGACAAAACTTGATGCAAGTGAATATATAGCACTTTCGCTTAATCTTACAGAACCATACAACTTGAGAAAAAAGTACCATCTACGCCTTTTCAACAAAAATAATGCAAGCTATATTTTCCTGAAAGATAAAGCAACAATCATTAATGTGTCTGAAATTTGTTGGGGTAACGATTTTGGGTACACAGGTATCAGTATCTCACCAAACGCTAACATTTACGTAGAAAAGAAAACGAACGGATACAAAGTGTATATTCTTCTCAAAGGCGCAATTGTTAAGCAAAACAAGATTAACATAATGATCTCGGGTTATTCTATGCAAGAGTACAAAATGAAGGACGATATTCTTAGAGCTGCGTTAAAACTTTTAGAGCGAAAAGAAAATTACGGTAACGTAATAATCTATGCTCTGAGAATTATGAATGCATTCGAAAGTGATGCAAAATTCGTAGATAGAGTGAGAACTCAGCTTAAATATAATCTACTAAATAACGAGAAAAACACGTTGTATAATCGGATTATCAAGGCATGGGAATACATACAAGGGAAGCAGCACGACGATCCGAATATTGCTCTTAATCATATAAATGATGGTATTAAAGCAGGTGAAGAGTTTATTCAAAAATATTCTGATTTATATCAACAGGATGAGGTTAAAGATAAAACCCGTGATTTACGTAACGAAAAACCGAAATATATGAATATGCTGTCTAAAGAAGAAAAGCAGAAACGTCTTGATAATGCACAAGAACTTCTTTACATGGCTGAAAACTTGTTAAAAAAGCAAAGCTCAGAATATTCACCTTTGCAGTCGATGCTTTTTTTAAAAGCACTCTTAAATAAGTATCTGCCTATTGAGCCGGAAAAAGATGAGATTGATATAAAATTCAACAGTATTATCAGCCAGGCAATAAAGCTCAAACGAGAAATTGAGGATGCATGGAACGATGCAACTGCTGAGGAAGAATATATAACAGAAAAAATCGCTGAAATTAAAGAAGCTCTGACAAACGGCGATAAAGCAGGAGCAAACGCAATTGTCGAACGTATATACCGAAATTATCCTTTCACAAAATATCGCGAGAAAATCCAGAATCTTATCGACGGGAAATGATTGAAATGAAAGCTGCTCATCTTGCAATCGGTACAGAAATCACAAAAGGTTACATTCTCAATAGTAATGCATCATATATTTCAACAAGGTTAAATAAACTCAACATTGAGACAAATTATCAGGTTGCAATTCCGGATGATATTGACAGTATTATCCATGAATGCCATGAGCTTCTTGAAGCTTCCGATATTTTAATCATTACAGGTGGGCTTGGACCAACAACGGATGATTTGACCAGAGATGCAATTGCTAAAGCTTTCGATATTGAGTTTACTATCAGCCAATCGCATTTGCGTAATTTTATAGATCGACTTGAAAAAAATCAAATTGCATTACCTGTTAACAACGAAGTGCAGTTTCAATATCCGAAAAATGACGGAATTGCCATTGATAACAACGTTGGTGTTGCACTCGGGTTTATGATTACAAAATATTCAGGGAAATTAATTGTCGTTCTGCCAGGTGTACCACGCGAGATGATGCAGATGTTTGAAGCAACTGTTGAACCTGAAATCAGCAAACGCTTTGATATAAAAGAGCGAATCCATACCCGTACATTAAAATGCTTCGGTGCATATGAATCCGTCATCGATGAAAAAATAAAACATATTTGCACACCTGAGAAAGACCCTAAAGGAGGGATTCAGACCAAGGATTCCGTTGTGATTGTTCGTTTTTGGACAAGTGATACCGATGAAAATAAAGCAAAATCTCGCTTAAACAAGGTTGTTGACGAAACAAAGAAAATCCTTGGTACACTCGTCTTCGGCTTCGAAAATGACGAACTAAACACTGTTGTTGCACAGCTTTTAGCGGAAAGTGGCTTGCGCATCGGTTGTGCTGAATCCTGCACTGCCGGTCTTATCACACATTATATTAGTCAGGTGCCGGGAATCAGCACATATCTGAAACAGTCTGTAATCGCATACAGCAATGAAGCAAAAGAAGAACGTCTTGGAGTCCCAAAAAAGTATTTCGAACTGTACGGTGCAGTTTCTCCTGAAGTCGCATATGCAATGGCACAGGGACTCATTAACACAAGTACAAACATTGACCTTGCTATTTCAATCACGGGCATTGCAGGTCCCGGTGGTGCAACACCTGAAAAACCCGTCGGACTAGTTTATATCGCAATTGCATCCAAACAAGTGCCAGAACTCAAGATTATTAGGAAATACAATTTACGAGGCGAACGTTCTATGATTCAACAACGAGCTGCACTTTGTGCCTTGAATCTTCTTCGATTGTACCTGATTGACCGGCTTGATGCTAAGGAATTGGGAACAATCCCCTAATTTTTCAGTTTGAATTGCTTTTTTCAACAAAATAAGTAAATTAATCAAACTTATTAATTATTGATGCATTGTTTGTTGTTTTCTGGAGAAAACAGAACATGAATAACGAGAAAAACGAGCACTCGCCGAACTCATCCAAACCAAAAAAAATCATTCTTCCACACTCCGTTGAAGAAAAAATGAAAGAAGAAGATTATAAGAAAAAGGAAGTCAGCGAAGTTGATAAATTACATGAAAAACTCGCAAAAACTGAGAATGACCTAAAAACTCTCAGTAAAGAATACATGCTGCTGCAAGCAGAATTTTCGAATTACCAAAAACGTCAGCGCAAAATGGATGAAGATAGAGCAAAATACGCACTTCAGCCGTTTATTTCATCCCTTTTATCGCATATCGATACTTTTGAGAAAGCTCTGACTTTAGGCAGTAAAGCAAATGCACAAAAAATTCTCGATGGATTCATGCTCATTTATGACGGAATTACAAAGGTTTTCAATGATTTCAAAATCGAAGTGATTGTGCCGGAAAAAGGGTCAATTATAAATCTTGAACAGCAGGAAGTTATATCAACCGCAGAAGACGAAAATGCGCAAAATAATACTGTGTTTGATGTAATTCTAAAGGGATATATGTTGTCTGACCGAGTTATACGACCCGCAAAGGTTATTGCAGTTAAGAATCCAGAACCCGAAATTAAGAAAACGCAAGCATCTGAGACAATCGAACAGGCAGATGCAGAAAATATTTTCGATATTGAAGAACCTGATATTATTGATGAAACCGAAAAATAAGACTAAAAAAACAGAATCTAACAGTTGATTCTAATCCAATATAAATGAATTAAATTAAGTTCAATTGTTATTGCTTGGGTTTTTCCTTGGGCATTATAACCGTATCAGAGAATGAGAAATAATTTGATGTTCCAAGCGTACGTGAGATTTTTGGATCAGCAAAATGAGGGAAAATCTCCTTCAAATATGCTTCAAGCATTTGGTATGTTGGTCCGAAGCGGTCGTGATACATATAATATTGCAGCTCGTAGCCGAAATCATCCGCGCTTTGATACCTCTGATTTCTATCGCGCTCAAGTGCTTTCATCATTATTTTCTCAAGCTCAGGCGGAACTTTAGAATTATACTGGCGAATCGGCGGGATAATGCTTTCGGTGATGTTTTTCATTGTGATTATTGTGTTATCGTCGGAAAAAATATTTCGACCTGCAAGCATTTCATACATCACAATGGCTAGTGAGAAAACATCGCTGCGCTTATCAGTCTGCTCAAAGCGTGCTTGTTCCGGGCTCATATACTGAACCTTGCCCATGAGAATCTCGCCTTCACGATTGCGCATGTAAGCTTTTGCCTTGGCAATACCAAAATCTGTAACTTTCACGACTCCCTGAGTATCAATCATAATGTTTTTCGGACTAACATCGCGGTGTACAACATTCAGCGGGTTGCCTTCTTTGTCGGTCTTCGTATGAGCGTAATGCAATCCAAGGCAGATACGTGACACAATGAATGCTACAAGCTCAATCGGTATTCGGCGTTCAAGTTCTTGATGTCTTTCCAGAAATTCTTCAATATTCACGCCATGAACGTATTCCATCGCGATATAATAACGGTTGCCAACCTTGCCAAGCTGGTAAACCTGAACAATATTCTGATGAATCAAGTCAGCGACAAGTTTCGCCTCTCCGATGAACATTTCAACAAACTCAGCATCCGCGGAATAATCCTCAAGAATCGTCTTAATCGCAACAATCTTCTCAAATCCGTCACCGCCGTATTGTATCGCTTCATAAACAGCACCCATTCCGCCTTCAGCGATTTTTCTTACAAGCTTGAATTTATAATTGTCAACCAACGTTTCCATGTACTGTACTCCGTAAATTTATATATTATTCTAACTGGAATTAATAAATATTCAAGATTGCATTATTATCATAGTATAAGCATCACTATGTGAAAAAAATAACCTATTTCTCAGAAAAAAGATTTAATCATCAAACACTTCATCGATTATTGTACCAAAAAGCAGTTTTTCGTTGTTAAGATCATAACAGACGCCTGATTGTCCAGGTGTAATCGCTTCGTCTTTGACATCAAATGTAATTTTAACTTTATCTTCCGAAAGTACTTCGATTTCAGCAACGGGCGGATTGTGATTATATCGAACCTGCATTAGTGCGCGGATTTTTTCACCTATATTCGGTTTTATCGCCTGCCAGTTCACCTGAGTTCCAATAAACCCACGCTTGAAAAGATTTTCATGCTTACCGATGACAACAATATTCTCATCCCCGCGAATCTCAACCACGTAAGAGCGATAAGGGAATGTGATTCCAAGTCCTCGACGCTGCCCGATTGTATAAAACTGATGACCTTTGTGCATACCGAGAACATTCCCATCAATATCGAGGAATTCTCCTGGTTTTATCGTCTCAGGTGAATGCTCAAGCAGGAAATTGCGATAATTGTTGTCCAAAACGAAACAAATTTCCTGTGATTCACGCTTGCTGAAAACAGGTAAATTCCTCGTATGCGCAAATTCCCGCACTTGCTTTTTTGTCATGCCACCAAGCGGGAAGACAGCACGTGCAAGCTGATTCTGTCTTAGCATCCAAAGTGAATAACTTTGTTCCTTTTTAATGTCTGAACCTCGTTTGAGCCAGAAACGGTCAGCATCATATTCAACCTGGCAATAATGCCCCGTAGCAACTGCTTCGTATCCGTTTTGAATTGCGAATTCCATGACTTTACCGAATTTAAGCTCGCGATTGCACAAAATGCACGGGTTGGGCGTTCTGCCAGCATTGTATTCATCAATAAAATTTTCAATTACCTGTTCAAAACCTTTGCGCATATCAATGATGTAAAACGGCACTCCAATCAATTCCGCGGATCTTCTCGCATCTTCCGCGTCATCTTCGCTGCAGCACCGTTGCTTATGTGTAATATTCGGACTTTCGAAGCCGGATTGCATGAAAACACCGGAAACCTCGAATCCCTGCTCTTTTAGCATCGCAGCAGCAACCGTAGAATCAACACCTCCGCTCATGCCAACCATAATACGCTTTAATCTCGTAGCCATGCAGCATCCTATCTCGGTTATCAGTAATATAACAAACGCTGGCAATCAATTAATTGATAAATACACAAAAACCTGTACATTATTTCGCTGCTTTGTTAATTTTTATGTATCTATAAATATCTAAAAAGGAGTCTAAAATGAGCGAACCTCTGCCGCAAGCAATCTTTCATACTAACCGTGGTCAACTAAAACTTGAACTTTTCGAAGACGATGCACCAAAGGCTGTCGCAAACTTTGTTAATCTCATCGAAAATGGATTTTACGACGGAATTAAATTTCATCGGGTTATTGCAGATTTCATGGTTCAAGCTGGCGATCCACTCACAAAGGATGAAAGCATGAAGAACATGTGGGGTACAGGCGGTCCTGGATATTGCATCGATTGTGAGGTTTCACCAAGAAATATTCCGCATAAACACGGAGCAAAATATCTTTCCATGGCACATGCTGGTCCAAACACTGGCGGTTCACAATTTTTCGTTACGCATCGCCCGACACCACATCTTGACGGGGTTCACACGGTTTTTGGTAGAGTAATTGAGGGTGAAGACATTGTTGATACAATTGCGCAAGGTGATGTCATTGAAAGAGCTGAGATTATTTCAAAGCGTGCGCATGATTATGTACCAGTCAAGAACAACCTAAAACGCTAAGACAAACATTTGCTATTCTGAAATATATTGCAATTATTTTATTGCTAAATATTATGATTTGAATGCGTTAATACCAAATAATGAGAATAAAATGAGCGAAAATAACAACGAAAAGAAACTTGAAATTCCCGAACAAAAAAAGCGTGTTGATGATGAATGGAAACGTCAGGTGCAAGCAGAAAAACGTAAACTTTCAGAGGAGAACATTGAAAAGAAGGAATTGCTTGACGATAATGAACGTGTCGCATACATTAACATGCTGCAGTCTATGATTGCACAGGTGCAGCTTAATTTAGGACTTATGCCGAATCCGATGACTAATCAGCGTGAGATTGACCCGAATCAGGCACAGATGATTATTGATTTTTTAAGCGCGATTAGCAAGAAAACGAAAGAGAATCAAACTTCTGAGGAAAAGCAGCTTCTCGGTAAACCGTTGTCCGACCTGAAACTTCTATTCTCGCAGATTCTCGCACAATATGGTAACGAGTTGAAAACCGCAAAACCTCCACAAGCAGATGAGAAGTAAACTTTGGTGGAATAAAAATTTCACCTTATTCGATATCATCCATTGATATAAACCATTCGATGGAACTCCGAGATTGCTTTCTCTGCAAAAACTAGGTATTCAGTGTGCAACAAACAGAGGACGCAAAGAGAACCAGCAAGGCTGGTGTCATTGCGAGGAAAGAGCGAAGCGACAGACGTGGCAATCCAGGATGATATACGTAAAACATCGAATAAGAAATCACATATTTTCCACAGAAGACAATGATTCTGGATCAGAATTTTTCTTACATAATTTATTTAATGCAATCCACGTTTTTTATTTCGCTAACCTGGATTCTTCATTCCACTTCGTTCCATTCAGAATGACATAGGGTGGTTCGGCTGTCATTTTGAGCTATCAACGGAAGTTAATCGATAGAACAGGCATCAAATTAGTGATAGTTAGCGTTTTGCAGGTGTTATGCAGATAAATTTGATGTACTTTGCTATTAATTTGCAATGAAATCGATTCAGCATTAAATATGGATGAACTGCAATCATACAACTGCTTGTATCGTGCTATTTCGTTGAGACACATCTGCTTGCTTCCAATGATAATCATGATGTCAGTCCCGCATCTGCAAATTCCATGAAATATGCTTGGTGACAGAACGAAAATGTGGGTTTACATACTTTGCCCTGTTATTTGTAGTAGCCCCAGATGTCAGCACTGGGATAATAAATTTTGAGAATTTCCTGATAACCTTTGCCGTCCCTTGAGAGCTTGTTTGCACCCCATTGACACATGCCACAGCCGTGTCCCCAGCCCTTGCCTTCAATATCAATCGCATCACCGGTTATTTTGACCGATGTTATAAACACCGACGGAAGCTGACCTTCGGTCTTTCCTGGTCCAACAACCTTGTTTCTGAAAACAATCGCCTGAATATCGAAATCTGATTTACCTTCGAATGTGAATTTGAATTTGCGCGCGCGACCGAAGCCGTCTTTTCCAGGTATTTCAAGGTTTTTCAAGGTTTTTGACATATTTTCGGTAGTAAATTCGTTGGCAATGAGTAGTTCACGCCATTTGAGCCAGGAATAAGTTCTTTTCCATGTGTAAACCGGGGAATCCTGACAGAAATCGGTTTTTACTCCTTGCAGCGACTCGAGGTTTTTGTATGTGCCATGGGCATCCCAAGCGCTAGCGGTTGCACCACCACAGGTTGAATGATAATAAGCAGGGAATATACGCGGATTGCCGTTCATGTCTTTTGCTGTGATAACTTCGCCGAAAGTCGCCTTGCATATCTTCTGAGCATTGGTGTTTAATAATGATGGATTGAAAACTGTATCCTGCTGAGTGTTTACCAAATCAAACGCCCAAGGTGTGCGCTCCTGCGGACTGTTTTCCATTATTTTGAATAAGGCGTACGTTCGGGTCGCAACGCTCTGTGCTTTCAATGCTTCTTGGTCAAAAGACTCAGGCATTTCGTTAAACAAAACCTGCGCACAGTACGTTTCGAGGTCGGTTCGAACGATTATATCGAATTTTTCTTTGGAATCCTTGGATTTTGAGACAATAAGTTCGCCAAGTATCGCAATTTCATCGGTTGTGCTGAATCTAAGTAAAATTTTGCTGTCTTTCACAGTAATCCGAAAATAATCTGACAGAATCTCAGATGTAAAATCATTTTCTCCGCTTAGAGTGTAACCAGCAGGATTCGCTGTTATCTCAATAATATCTGGAAATTTGTTGATAGCAATTTGTGAATTATCGTCATCAGCTTTGTAAAATTTGGCATTTTGTGAAATTTGTATTTTTATGTTTTTCTTACCTTTGTGCTGATTCAGCAAAACTTTAATCATCGGAATTTCCGCAGGTTTTTCCGTTCCGCCATTCTGAATAACATAAATTGGGTCCCTGTTCTTTTTGTTGATAGTACAACCTGAAGCAACCAGCGAAGTGGATATCAGGACTACAGCAATAAAGACTATTATGGGTCTCATAAATCCCTCGTATTGTTTTTCATATTATCGGCAAAATCAATAAAAACTTAATACATTATATTGTAAACAATGGTGAAAACCTGTGTTTTACTCACATTAGCAACGGTTCAAATGTCTGTGCTCATTGATGAATATGGATTGTCTTCGAGGAATTTCGCAAGTTTGGTGAATCTATCAGCGATGCGTTGTACGAGATACTTGCTGCGTTTGGTTGAAAACGGTGTAATCACAAGTTTCTGCATGAATTCCACTAGACAGCACAGGTCGAAAAGACTGATATATTCGGGTGCAGGATGCGATTTCCCGATATTGTGATAATTTCCTAGAGCGATTGCAAGAGCACCAGTATCGAAGCCGGAAACATTGAATAATGACGCTTCACAGGTTCCTCCATCCATCAAAGTCCGTTGAAACTTGAATTCATTTTTCGCTTTCGCGGAAGCCGCAGTTTTCTTTTTATCAGGATTTTCCATTAATTCTTTTGAAATATCTGCTGCAACTTCGTGCATCCAGCTGTCCACCAGCGTGTTGTATGTCGAAAATCTATCGCCGACACGCAGGATAAATCCTTGCCCGATTTTTGCCTGCTCAAGTTCTGCCGATGTTTCGAGGACAATGGGTATGCTTTTTTCTGGTAAAATCTTGCTTTCGATTGCACCCTGACATCCTGTAAATCCGGTTTCCTCCGCCCTTGTGAATAGCACATAAAAATTGCTGTCCGAGTTGAGTTTTACTGTTCGCTGAAGGAGAATTAGAAGTGCAGCGACATTAACAAGGTCGTCAGCATCCTTTGTGTAAAGCAGGTCTCCCTTGATGTTGAAAAACGTAACGTCGAAGAATCCCATGTCGTTGACATTCACCTCATCTCGAGTTTCAATCCTGAATTGGGGAAGAAGCAGTTTTTCCCGGGCATCCTTGGAATCAACTTCGGAGATGTTTTTTCTTTGTTCAGCTTCGGATTTTTCAGAATTTTCCTGGGATTGTGGATCATATTTATTCAGGTCTTCACGATATTCAAACAAAGGCGATACCGCTTGTGCTTCGATGTATTTACTATCAGAATAAATTAAAAGTTTTGCACCTGGGAAAAAATCTTTATTTGTTCCGCCATAAAACTGCCCAACATAATCGAAACCTGCAATCCGCTCAATAATCGAGAAACCGGGATGATCCATATGTGCTGTGAAAACAATCGGTTTTTCAGTATTCCCCTTTTCGTAATGCACTAAAATGTTGCCGAAAACATCGGTTTTAATATCAAGATCGAGCTTTTTTATGAAATGCAGCACGTATTCCTGTATGAATTGTTCATGAAAAGAAGTTGTTGGGAGCGACAGCACATCTTCGAGAATTCTAAGTTCAGATTTATTGAAATAGTGCATAATTTCCTCGAATTGAATAAGTTTATGAATCTATATTATATATTTGGAGTAATTTTCAAAGATATCAGTTTAGAATTTAAAGTAAATGAATCGTGACTGTTGGGTAAGTTGAGTGAACAGAAATATTGATATTAAATAATTTTTTATGAATTGCTGTTGAAATACTAAAGGATTAATGAAATGTTATATAAAATTACAACATCAGGGATTTTGTTGTTATATTAAGTAAGAAATAATATAAAATATAAAAGCGTCAAATGAGAATAGAGGACTCTTGGCTATAATTATTAAGCAAGGAACAGGCTATAGATGTATCTATATATTCCCCTTTCACTGATATTAGCTATATTTGTTGTTTTGTACATTCAACAATTAAGAAGAATAAAGTATATAC
Source organism: uncultured Planctomycetia bacterium (assembly GCA_964480395.1). Lineage (GTDB taxonomy): Bacteria > Planctomycetota > UBA8742 > SKZP01 > CAYZQB01 > CAYZQB01. The sequence goes on along the minus strand of CAYZQB010000028.1, from coordinate 11,166 downwards.
AAAAATCATACAATGAGAATATTACCTCAACTACATCAATCAAAGAAACAATTTATGCAATTGACCAAACCTTTCAAGCTGTAAACAATTTTTACAAGATACAAACTGACAGCATATGGACTATTGGCTTTGATGAACCGGTTAATATAAATAATGACCCGGATTCAATTGCAAAACAAATGTATGAACGTATGTACTTTATTGATTGCAATAATTTATATGCAAAATTATTTGGTCTCAATTCAAGAGACGAACTAGTTGGGAAATACATTAAGGATGTTTCCATATTTAATACTGAATCAGTATTCGAAGATATTTATCAGTTAATAAAAAACAAATATTCATGGAAAACCTCTTCGAATAAATGTATCGATAATAAAAATTATTATTATGCAACCAGTTTTCATGGATCAATTGAGGGTGACAAACTTTTTCGATTGTTTGGAATCATCAAAGATATCACACATTTAAAAGTTGCTGAACAAGAACTCGTTGATCTCAAGCATGCTGTTGACAAAACAAATGAAGGCATATTTATCACGGATAATGAAAATAAACCCTTGTACTTAAATAAAGCATTTACTGATATTACCGGATATTCCTTTACCGAAATCGAAAACTTGGCTTTAGATAAGCTATTTTATGTTGAAGAAGCTATTGATACAGATACTGTAAAAGCGATGTACAATGTTCAAGATCACGGCGGTTTTTGGGCTGGCAGTACAATGGTCAAAGTGAAAGATGGCTCAAATAAGTATTTAATCGTCAACCTGACTTCAATTGAATATGAAAGTCCACCTAATATTCGATATATTGGAGTTATCAAAGATATTACTAAAGAAAAGAAAATGAAAGATGCACTAATACATTCTCAGAAAATGCAGGCATTGGGAACTCTTACTGGTGGAGTCGCGCATGATTTTAACAATGTTCTCGCGATTATATTGGGAAATACTGATTATCTGATAAGCAATTTCGAAACTACCGATAAAGATGAAATACTTGATTCTTTGCATATTATTGAACGTTCTGCAAAGCAGGCAGAAGCACAAACGCACAGACTCCTTGCTTTTGGTCGAAAATCTGAGAGTAAAATGAAATCATTGCTTCTCGATGGTTGGCTTTCTGAAGGGAAGCCGATTCTTGCACAAGTTGTCAAGCAAGACATCGAACTTGAATTTAAGTTAGATGCGGAAAATGCAATAGTCAGAATTGATAATAATCTTTTCGAACTTGTGCTTCTGAATATTGTGATGAATGCTGTTGATGCAATCAATGAGAAAGGGAAAATTGAAATTCGCTCGAAGCTTGTTAATTACAAAAACATTCACATAATTGAAAAGGAAAAACTAAGCAATTGTGATTATGCAATTATTGAAATATGCGATAATGGCAAAGGTATTCCTAAGAATTTTCATAGCAGGATTTTTGAACCGTTTTTCACAACAAAGGAAATTGGCAAAGGCACTGGTCTCGGACTTTCAATGGTTTATGGTATTGTTGATGAACATAATGGAATTATTACGGTGGACAGCATTGTAAACAAAGGTTCTACTTTCTCGATTTATATACCTGTTTCAGAAAGCGACAGAGACACACCGGACATTGATGAAGTAATCGATTTTCTGCAATCAAAACAAGTTTCGATTAATCTAATTGACGATGATAAAAATTTCGGTCACATCATGGAGAAGCATTTCAATGCGATAAACCTGAAATGCAACTTTGCTGATTCTGTTGAAACTGATTTGCATAGTATTATCGACGAATCTGCTGCACATCATGTAATTATTGTTTCCAATGATATTCCCAATCTAAGAAAACATACCATAATTGAAGATTTACGAATGTTGAAATCAGAATTGAAATGCATTATTATCGGCACTTGTAATCATGCTGTTATAGAAGATCAACAAAACTGGAAATGTGATGCGACATTATACAAACCTTTCACATTCAACTCACTACTTATCAATATTCATGAGCTTTTTGAGAATGAAAATAGATAATTTTTTTACAAATATTTTGAATGCGAAATTTTTAGATCAGGAAATTTTTGGATGTAATGACAAAAAGCATCAGATTTTATATAAATAGATGACATTGCGATGACATTTCGCTACTATACTTTCAATATATAGACAAAGAGATTTTTGAAAACCAGAATTTACACGTGTTTGCTTGCTATTGATTCGTGAAGCTCCTGATTCAGCAAGCTTTGCACGACAAGAATTGCTTAATGTAAGCTACTTACAGGGGGGTAGCAATTTTTAAGCATATATGGCGGATTCGATATTACCAAAGGGGGGGTAATTGAAGAATCCGCTGAGAAAATTGAGCAGGTGCTATTAAAGGGGGTAGTACTTATGCTCAAGTTGGTTTTTCGGCATGCTTAAAGGGGGGTGTGTTGAAGACCGACGCTAAAGCGGATTGACAGCACCAAAGGGGGGGTGTTGCTTTCCGCTTTTTTAATTGCCCATCATTTATATTCAATGCGAGTGGATTTCTCTGAATTTCAAAGTTATATTCGCGTGATTAATTATTAATACTTCGGAACATATGAAAAGTTTGCTTAATTTGTCTGAAATATCGTTTTTTAAGACAATGATTTTTTTCTATGTAGAGCAACATGCAAAATCATTGTATTTTTTCATAATTTTCCATAAACAAACTACAGTCCACGCATCCATTCCTTGCGAAGGTCAGGCGAATCAGGCTCATCAATCATCTTATCAACCATTGCCAACAACTTTTGCTTGTCGCGATTCAGTGTTCCTCGAAGTACAAGATAATTCGATGCATGATCGCTTCTAAAAACGGTGTTTTCAAGCGTAAGGTTGGACAAAAATTCTTTCATTTCCATGAATAATTCTTTTTTTGTCATTTCCTCGAATTCACCCTTGAATTTCCTTAAATATGCGTCTTTACCAAGCGGAAAACTAAGCACCAGTGTCGCCAGATATTTCGGATTAATCTCAGACACAACCTTTGCAGAATATAGCGCGTGTTGCTGGCTGAATTTATTACCACCAAGCCCGTTGATTATCATCACCGATGTTTCGATTCCTGCATTTTGTGCTTTCTGCAAGCCTAAAACGGTCGATTCTGCTGTTTCTCCTTTGTTTATATGCTGCAAAACCTCATCATCACCAGATTCAATACCCACGTAAATCAAGCGTAATCCCGCTTCCCTGATTGCCAGTAATTCATCAGGAGTTTTTGAAATTAAATCTTGTGGAAGCGCATAAGCGGAGATTCTGCGAAGGTTTGGAAATGATGCATTCAAGTAATTCAACACTTCAAGTAAGCGTTTGCTTGGCATAACCATGGCGTTGCCGTCAGCAAGGAAAACCTTAGTTATCGAGTTGTCAAGCTGGCTTATCGAGTCAATATCTCGTTTGATTTCCTCGAATTTGCGCATACGAAATTGTTTTGTCGAGTACATTTCGCAGAAAGCACATTTGTTCCATGAACAGCCGATTGTAACTTGCAAAATCAAAGAATATGCTTCACTTGGTGGACGAAAAACCGGTTCTTCATACTGCATCTGCAATCCAAACATTCTGCACCTTTGATTCAAATCAATGTCGAAATATGCAGGATAACAAATTCAAAACAGGTTGTATGTTGAATTATACAGAATTATTTACGCTGTGATCGTTGTATTCTTTCTGAATTATGGCTTATGTGATAGTACTACATTATCAACATTGAAATACTTATCAGCACTGCCAGTGTAATAAAAGAAAAAGCAAAAAAATGGGTTTCCATATGCATGAACTGAAACAGTGTAAGATTTATGTACACCGTTTGTATTCCAGCTGGTTGTATATTCCTCTAGTACCTGAACATTAAAACCATCCCATACAGCAAGTCCACCAAAATCTCCATTTGGACTTGAATCAAAATCTTGATAATTGCCATCAAATTCTAGCTTTATTGTACCTGACGTATAAGCAGTGCAATCAATATCAGGAGAAATAATATATTCGTCAAAAAAATCAGTATTGTTTAATTCAGAATTAGCACTTATAAACTGTCCTGAACCACCAGTATTGTTACCACTTGCGAAAAACGCCCATTCAGCAGAACCAGTATGTGCAGGTCCAGAATCTAACACCCACCAACCCATATCAACAGTGAAATCATCCTCGAAAAGAACAATGCTGGGATCAACTGTACCAGTTATGTCTATTGTTGATGGTGAACCGACAGCATTATGCGTTATATTTATTGTGGCATGTTTTACACCTATACTAGTTGGTGTAAATGTAACCGTAAAATCTGAGTTATTTCCTGCGTCAATATTCATTGGTATTACAGCATTGAATGAAAAATCACCGGCATTCGAACCTGTTAAATCGATATTTGTTACATTTAATACAGAGTTTCCCACATTTGAAATTGTAAATGTGATTGGATTTGAACTCGCACCAATTCTAACCAAGCCAAAATCTTGAGCAGTTGGTGCAACCGAAAACAAGGGATCAAGTGGATTAGTTCCAGCCCCAGAAAGTGAAAAAGAAGATGGAGAACCAGCTGAATTGTGAGTAATTGATAACTCTGCACTTCTTGTACCCCATGCAGTTGGTGCAAACGTAACCGTAAAAGTTACGTTGTTACGTACTTTAATATCCATTGGAATTGTAGCGTTTATCGAAAAATCACCGGGATCTGTACCTATCAACTCAATGTTTGTAATCGATAATGTTGCAGTGCCGACATTTGAAATTGTAAATGTTAATGGAGTTGAACTTGTTCCGACATTAACCAATCCGAAATCATTTGTTGTTGGATCAACCGAAATTTTTGGGATTCTCGATATCGGTGTAACACATGAACAAAATACAAATAACAAAAGCAAAAATGAAACTTTGCATAAAATACCGAATTTTTGCATTATTATCTCCTTAAATATGCAATTTATTTTGCAGAATCCTTAATCACCAAAGAATCATGATAATTATATACTATTAAACTAAATTCATTTATAATTTACTTGAATTAGTGTTAATAAATCAAATTATATCAAATAATTTTTATATTAAATAGCCTTAAATTATGCTGATGTCCTTCGATGTGTAAAGCAACTGCATCGTCAATCAGTATTTTCAGAAACAATTGATTGACATGTTTCTTAAACATATTATCAACTTTTTTGACAATTAATATGTGATTTTGACTTCACCATTGTTTTGTCGTACACCTGCTGTGTTGGTTTTGTTTGTGCCGTCGTTTAATGATCCACCGCCGCCACCGCCAAGGTCGGCAACCTGACCTCCGTTGCCACCGGTGTAACCACCGCCACCGCCACCGCCGTGGTATGACCCGCCGCCGCCACCCAAGCCGCCGTCTCTTCTGCGTGCTGACACACCGCCAGGACCACCGGCAGCAGCACCACCATTTGCCCAATTGTTGCTAGTACCAGCACCAAGCCAACCACCACCACCAGCGCCGTTGCCACCTCCGCTGCCGTTATCTGTTGTTCCGCCGTATCCAACAACCGGCGGGGATGCTGGGAATCCGCCAAGTCCACCCGCAGTCGTGTCGCTTCCGTGTTGTCCATCTGCATTTGAACCGCCCCTGTACGATCCACCACCACCACCACCTGCAATGAGCATCGGAGTACCGGATTTTGAAATAAATGAACCGCCACCGCCACCGCCACCATCAAGTGAATCTACGGCAGTTTCACCTTTGCCACCAACGGTAATTTTTAAAACATCTCCAGGAGTTACAGTAAACGTACCTTTTATGTATGCACCTTTTCCACCAACATGGTTTTGATATCCTGAACCACCTTGGGCACCCCATGCTTCAATCGTTACTGATGTTACACCTGCTGGGACAGTCCAATTCTGATCACTGCCAGTGTAATTGAATGTCAATACTGTTATTTGAATTCCTTCACCCGTAACGTTAATTTGCATTGGGGTTGGTTTATTTACTCCGTCGTGAACAATATTGATTGTATCGTTATAAATTGTCATTGAAGTTGGACTAAAATCGAATGAAGCAATAATTTTATCGCCTATGCTAATGTTAAAAGGTGCATTCAACGGATTTCCATTTTTATCTTCGACTTTATTGAGTTTAAATTCGCTATTTGTTGTCAATGTTATGGAAACGATTGTAAGAGGATCACTGCCAGTATTAGATATTTCAAGCAACTGTGTAGTTACATTTCCAATCCCGACTGTACCGAAATCCCAAGGATTTGTTTGACTAACCATGATTTCAGGATTTTTAGTTACTCCTTCACCTTCAACGCTTAAAATCATCGGTGTTGATTCATTGATTGCATTGTGATGCATTTCAAGGTCAGCAGTATAATTGCCGTCTGAAGTGGGTGCAAATTGCACTTCAATCTCATGCTGAATACTGGGTGCAACAATTACCGGAGTATTACCACCTGAAATCACTGAAAATGCTGATGCACCTGATCCAGTGAAAATCAGATTGTTAATTGTCAAATCAGCAGTACCGATGTTTTCGATTTTGAATTTGTAACTCTCAGTTGTACCGTTCCTAACCGCACCAAAATTATGTGAATTCTCATTTAGAACGATTTTCGGAACTGCAACGCCAGTGCCTTTGAGTTTAATTGTAGTTGCTTTTGTGCTTCCATCATGCGTGATTTCGATTATGGCTTCACGCAAACCGTCAGCAGTTGGTGTAAACCTCACTGTAAAATTTACAGTCTTATTCTTTTGAAAATCAATTGGGATTGTCCCACCAGATATCATGATGAAGTCATATGCTGCTGAACCTTTGAAAACAATACTGTAGATAACGATATTCTTGCCAGTTTTGTTTGTCATTGTGAATTCATTCTCTGCGAAATCACCCAGATTTACATTACCGAAATCGAAATCCGAAGATGAGATTTCAATTCTGTTTGATGCAGAGCTGCAACCTATCAAAAAAGCAATTGTTAAAAGCAAAGCAATTCTATAAAAGATTGAATTCATCGAATCCTCCAGCATAAACTAATTCCACAAGGTATTTCGACTGAGTGGAATTAGTCATTTTGTTATAATCTCATATACTAATTATAATTGTTTAGCGCACATATGTATAAAAAGATTGAATTTTTTTTTGAATCGATAATCGGAATAAATGAAAAAGGAAGATGTATTGCATCCCCCTTGAGTTTATATGATTCGAATTGCTGTTAATCTTGTGCAAAAGCGAAATCCTCGTCCTTCTGCGCAACCACACCGAGACTGCCTGAGTTTGCATTCCTAACGCTTACTTCAAACACACCTCTGCTGTCAGTTTTCCCGCTTCCGACAAATCTTCCATTATGCGCAATCTTAACGTAAGCATCTGCAACAGGCACATTGCCACCACGTTTTGTCAGGTAAACTCTGATATATTCGCTTGTGCGTTGAATCCGCATCTCAAGATCGCTCTTAATCACAACCGTTGTCTTGTGTATGTTGTGTTCCGCAGTGAAAATAAGAAGGAAAACACCGGCATCCTTGATAGGCAGTGTTACTTCCTCTTCATTTTCACGATATGGCTCAGTTTTCTTAAGTTCAATATCGAATTCAGTTGTCGGGTCAATACCTGTAAGCTCGATATTGCGGATGTTTCCGAGTGATTTATGAAGCGAGAACAGTATCAGCAGGTCAATCTTGTATGCTGCACAATGAACCTTCTTCATATTTTTATGAGTAAGTTTGACCTTTGCGTCATCTTTTGGTGAAGCTTCAACGCTGTCCGGAGTTTCAAGATATGCTGCGGTGAAATACTCGATGGCAGCTTGTGCATCCGCGAACTTTGTTGCAACCATCTGGTAGTATTTCAGGGCATCCTTAATATTGCCTAATGCGTGATAAACCTTGGCGATGAAAAGCTGAGCGTTGCTCTTGTAAGGTGATTCACCGGGAACGAGTTTAACAGTATAACCTTCTTTGATTTGCTTGCTGTATTCCTTGAATTTTCCGGTTACCAGCTTCATCGCAGTTTCAAGAACCATATCCCAGTTTTCGAGATTGTAGTAATTCGCAGTCATCGCAAGTAGGACATCATCAAGATATCTCGACTCGTTTTCACCAAAGCCGTATCTGCTAATGAAAACCTGTCCGTTTTTAAGCGCAGTTTCCCATGATTTGAGCTTTTCCGCATATCTCAGACATTGATACATTGCATCGTCGGTCAGCTCATTGGTAGGATAAATTGCACAGAACTCTTGAAGCTGACGGTATGCCATTGCAACATAAGTGCTGACCCCATCACCTTTGTAGAACTTGTATTCGCTTTCCTTATCCTGTTCGATTGGTATCGAAGCAAAATAGTTAGCAACTTCGTAGTACATTTGCGATGTGGCAGCATAATCGGGATATTCGAGCCAGAGGTCAAGCAGATATTGCTGAGCCCTAAGCTGTTCACTCAGAGACCGATACTCGTTGCCGACATTGTATGCAACTTGCAGCACATCATGAATCAATTCTGCAGACAGCACTGAGCAAGTCTGGTAATCTTTAATTTTGAAGTACGAAATCATAACTTCGCGTCTGTCATCAAGATTGAAATGGAAACTAGGGTTGCTGTACTTAATTTTCTCATAATTTTCAACCATAGATTTGAAATTACCAAGATTGTAGAATCCTTTCATCTGGTAGTACAAGCAGACTTCATAGATGTTTGTACGCAGCTTTTTGCCATTGTCCCAGTTGGTGAACAGTTTTTCGACTGCTAAAACGATTTCTTTCCACAGTTTCTTTTTGAAAAGTTTCACTATTTCAGCGTAGCGTTCATCAGGTGTTATTATCTTAAGCTCCGGTGATTCTTTCCACGATTTTTCATCGAAAATGCGCAGATTGTTGGAGTTAGAATGTCCGTAGATTTCCGGCTGATAATATGAGCGAGCAAATGCAGGCATTGCACGGAAAATACCGGGATTAATTGCGCGAAGTGCGTATCGTATTATTGTTTCACTACCCCAAGTATGATTATCAAGATAGAATAAAACTCGATTGTCCCTGAGTTCCATGTGCTGCCATGCGTTATTTCTGCCTAGCGTTACAACTTCGCAACCTGCAGGCAGATAATCTTCGACGATGAGGTTTTTCACGGTTGACCGTGTTTTAACCTTAAGCTCAACCTGAACTACATCACCTGATTTAATCATGCTAATCTGACTTGGTTCATATCTCGGTGCATAAATCGGCTGAACAATTGAATAACCAGGTTTAATGTATCCTCGTGATGCATTCTCACCCTCATATTTGAAGTAATATCTGTTAACGTTGACAAGATTGCCCTTTGCAAGGACAGTATCCGTCGGTTCGTAGTATTTCAGGAGGAAAGCGAAGTTTAGGTCTCCTGTTCCGTCCCGCTCAATTGTCAGCACGTTGTTACCGCCGATAAAGTTCTCTGCGGGAATTCTGATACTAAGGTCACCGAGTTCAATTGTATCCTTATTTATGTTGAGCTTCTTGATTTCTTTACCGTTGAGATTGACTGTAACCGTCATCTCAGTTGACAAAGCACTGGTTTTCGCGTCGATAAAATGGCTGAGTGCATGAACAACATCGGTTGTTGTCTTGCTTCCACCCCAGTAACGACCGTAACGGTTTTTCATAAGCCATTTAAGGGTAGGTTTCATCAGCTCATTTTCGGGTTGAATTGCAGAAATCGCTGAGAATGCCCAAGCAGTCGCTGTTATTGAGTCATTGATAGAATAATAACTACTATAACCGGTTTTGTCATAACTTTCGTTTCTTACGCTTGTTTCTGAGCCCTGCCAATAAACGAAGTTGCCATCGCGTTTAGCTGACTTCATCAGAGTTTGAACGAGTTCCCATGCATCGCGGTCATTGCCAGCTTTGTTGAGAGCCAGAGCCAGAGCAGCGGTACCGAGATTACTCAGTTCTTTCGCGCGTCTGTAAATTGGTGTCAGATGTGTCAATGCGTTTATGTTGTAGTAAAGAGCATATGCATATCCCAGAATTGCTTTTTCGTTGTCGCTTACTCCACTTCCGAGGAAGTTTTTAACTGCATTTGCGGTTTTAGAATAAACTGTGCCATCAACGATAAATCCGCTATCTATGGCGAGTTTCATTGACATGAGTGAATATGCGGTTATCCATGTGCTGGGTGATGAATAATTGTTGTTTTTCGGAATATACCAGCCGAAAGTGCCGTCATAATTCTGAGAATCATAAAGCTCCAAAAGTGCGTATTTAATGAATTTATCAAGAGTTTTCCTGCGTTTTACATCATATGAACCGACTGTATTCATTGATTTGTAAGTAAGGCAGGCGGAATATAGCTGAGTAACGATTCTTGCGGTATTGTCGCCATAATCACTCAGCAGACCACCCATTGCATCTATTAGAACATTCAGATAACCTGGAGTTATCATGAGTTCTGCATCAACGCTGCCTTTGACAACTTCGTCAGGGAAGTTGAATTTAAGGTCACGTATATTTTCAACGAGATTTCCGCTTGCTGCGAACTGATTATAATCGCCAAAGGGATTAATTGTCAGGTCGCGTTGTTCAGCATCAGATTCCACGGTTGATCTTGCCATAAACGTGAGCCGGCTTTCACCCGCTGTGTTAGCTTTCACCGCGAAATCGACAATATCCGACTTGCCTGGTTTGAGTTTCAGCGACGCTGAGCTTGCACCCTCGACTGTAACAGGACCTTCAGTGGTGAAATCAACCTGAGTTGACAGTTCTTCGTCGAGATAATTGTGAACAGCACCGGTTATTGCGCAAGAATCTCCGTTATTAAGGAATCTTGGGGTATCAAGCCGTGCCAGAACGCCCTTTGTAACGGTTGCTTTGGTTTTTGCTTCGCCAACCAATGTTTCAATCGTTATTCCACGAGCGGTTGCACGCCAGGATGTCAGGTTGTCGGGCAAGGTCAACTTTAATTTCGCATATCCATCGGCATCTGTTGTAACAAACGGAATAAATGCTGCGGTATCTCTGAAAACCTTACGAATCACGGGCTGAATGAATTGTTTCTGTCTGCCACCTGAACCACCACCGTGACCCATCGGCGAATTATGACCCTTTTGCGGATACTGCCCACTTGGCATTGCTTTTTTATCCTGTGCTTCACCACTGGATTCGCGTTTAAGATTTTCTGCCAAGCTGTCCATTTCAGCTTCTGCTTTTTCCATATCTTTGCCAAGCGAACGTTTGC